>VGQR01000040.1 GCA_016882345.1 Cyanobacteria bacterium K_DeepCast_35m_m2_023 | reverse complement strand
ATTTTTCGAGGTGCCCTCAATTCAAGCCTTGCCCATGGCGCATGCGTTGGCGTTCAGAAATGGTGAAGCCGTCTTGCAGCGGGACCCGGCCTCGTTAGCCCAGTGCCTGGATGCGGTCATCCCCATTCGCGATCTGGCCCAGATCGGCCCGCTTCAGCGTTTTGAGCATCGTTCGATCAGCGCCACCGTTGGCGGCATTGATCTGGTCGCTGGCTGCCACACCCCGCTGCATGGACAGAGCCATCACAGTGCGCGCGCAGCGTTTCTGTTGACGCTGGACGGTGAGTCCCAATTGCGCTACGGACAGCAGATTTTCAATCTCAATCGTCAAGCCCGCGGTTTCTATCTGACCGGCGAAGCATTCAGGGCGCAGACGGAACGTTTTAATGGCGTGCTGTTTTCGCTGGATCCTCAGGTCTTGCTGAACACGGCTGTCAGCATGGCGGGCCTTGCTGCTCCTTTGCAATGCATGCAACAGCGGCTGCTTGAACCACGCTGTTTCAGGGTGGATGAGCCATCCCATGCGGCCGCACTGGCCAGCCTTCAGCAGGCGCTGGCCATGTTGGATCCATTGATTGAGGACGGGTCCGATCTGGCGACCACATTGGGTCTTGATGATCTGATCTATCGCTGCATTGGGTTGCTTGTGTTTTCGCGCCTGTTCGGCGACCGCCAAGCCGATGCAGCGCTGCTGCCGCGCAGTCAGGGTTGTGTTGACGTTGAGGACTATCTGTTGGCGAACCTTTACAAGCCACTGCGATTGACTGAGCTCGAGTCGACGTTTCAGCTGTCCCGTCGCACCCTGCAGGACTGTTTCAAGCAACGCCACGGCTGCGGACCAATGCAATGGTTCAGGCGCCAGAGGCTTTTTGCAGCCCGTGACCGCTTGTTGCAGGCCAGGCCTGGGGAAGCGTCGATCAAACAGATTTCCCAATCCTGTGGCTATGTCAATCTCACTTCGTTCTCGCGCGATTTCAAGCAGGCTTTCAACCTCAACCCCTCCGAGGTTCTGACCCACTCGGATTGAGTGAGGACGCGTCTCTGGCCAGGGGATGGCTCGTTATGGTGGTTGGCTGATTTCCTGTTGTCCGCCGCGGATCATGCCCGAGTCCCTCGCCTACAACCTCAACTTCCTGCATCCATTGCTGATGTGGGCGCTGTTGGCCCTGTCGGGCTATGGCATGTGGCTGGGCATTAAGGCCAAGAAGACCCGCACCGCAGACGCCGAGACCCGCAAGACCTTGATCAAGGGCAATTTCGCCAGGCGGCACTTTCAGGTGGGCGGCCTGATGCTGGCGCTGATGGTGCTCGGCACCTTCGGCGGCATGGCTGTCACCTACCTCAACAATGGCAAGCTGTTTGTGGGGCCCCACCTGCTGGTGGGCATCGCCATGACCTGTCTGCTGGCCCTGGCGGTGTCGCTGATCCCCCTGATTCAGCAGGGCAACCTGATCGCCCGCAAGGCCCATGTGGGCCTCAACATGGGGCTGATGACCCTGTTCCTGTGGCAGGCGGTCAGCGGCATGCAGATCGTTGCCAAGATCTGGGAGAACAGGCCGGCCTGACGGCGGCTGGCTTCAGAACTGGGCCCGCCGTCGCGGCGGGCAGGCCAGGCCGTGGCTGGCGTGAAAGTCTTCTTGAACCTTCCAGGTCAGTCGCCGTGAAATCTGCCGCACGATCTGGCGCAGCAGGTGGTCGCCGCTGCTTTGCACCAGGTTGTCGGGCAGCAGGGTGATCACCCCAGGCAGGGTGATCCACACTGCCAGATCGAGCTCCCAGCGCACGATGGTCAGGGGGTTCTCCGGATCGGCATCCCTGTCGTCCAGTTCGAGCGAAGCATTGAAGGCCACGTCGTAGAGCTGCTGCAGGTTGGTCGTGCCCTCGCTGGGCGGGACCGGCACGGTCACGATTCGGTAGACGCCCTCGGACTGGGGCAGCAGCTCCAGGCCAATGGTCGGTTCGACCTCAAACCCAAAGTTGCCGAATCGCCCCAGGGTCAGGGTGTAGCCATTGAGGGAATGGCCCAGGGGCTGCACCGTCATCGGCGCCGCACAGCGTCGAAACCAGCCCTCATGGCGGTCCAGGTAGGTGCGTACCACCTCGGCTGGTGCGGCCATTTCCATCAGGTCGGCAAAGGTGCTGGCATAGCGCCGCACCTTGGCATCGGTGCTGTGCCGCAACAACGGCCCGGGGCTCGCGGCAACAACGGGATGGGTCGACAGGGTTGTCAACGGCGAGAAACTCCCGGGTGCCGGATCGCCCGGCTAAGTGTGTATCAAATGTAAAGCCCCTGGTCACCATGGACGCGGCGCCACGGTGTCCTGTCAGGGAGCGCTCAGCTCGATCAGGCGGCGGATCACATCCTCCACCACCCGATCCGGGGTGGAGGCACCAGAGGTGATGCCAACGCGGATCGGGCCCTCAGGCAGGAATGCGTTGACCGTCTCGAGTTCGCCGCCCAAGGGTTTGTGCGTGATGCAGTTGCCCGGCCCGATGCATTCGGGGGTGTCGATGTGGAACGAGCGGATGCCGCGGCTGATCGCAATCTCCTGCAGGTGGGTGGTGTTCGACGAGTTGTAGCCGCCGATCACCACCAGCAGATCGAGGGGTTCGTCCACCAGGGCGAACATCGCGTCCTGGCGCTCCTGGGTGGCGTCGCAGATCGTGTTGAACGCCAGGAAGTGCTCGCTGAGCTCAGCCGGTCCGTACCGCCGCAGCATCGTGCGCTCGAACAGGCGGCCGATCTCTTCGGTTTCGCTCTTGAGCATGGTGGTCTGGTTGGCCACCCCCAGCCGCACCAGGTCGCGGTCGGGGTCAAAGCCTGGCGAGCAGGCCTTGGCAAAGCGGGCCATGAAGGCGTCGCGCTCGGCGGGGCTGGGGCTGCCGCCGTTTTCGCTGGCCAGGATGTAGTCGCAGACCATCTGGGCTTCGGCCAGATCGAGCACCACCAGGTAGGTGCCGGCGAAGCTGCTGGTGGCCAGGGTCTCTTCGTGCTTGACCTTGCCGTGGATGATCGAGGTGAAGGCGTGCTTTTTGTGCTTCTCGACGGTGTTCCAGACCTTCGAGACCCAGGGGCAGGTGGTGTCGACGATGTGGCAGCCGCGCTCGCTCAGCAGCTGCATCTCCTGCACGGTGGCGCCGAAGGCGGGCAGGATCACCACGTCGCCGCTGGCGACCTCGGAGAAATCCTTGACGCCCTGCTCGACCGGGATGAACCGCACGTCCATCTCGCGCAGGTGCGCGTTGACCGAGGGGTTGTGGATGATCTCGTTGGTGATCCAGATGCGCTCGGATGGGTAGTGGCGGCGCGTTTCGTAGGCCATGGCCACGGCCCGCTCGACGCCCCAGCAGAACCCGAACGCCTCGGCCAGCCGCACCGTCAGCCGTCCTTCGCGCAATTCATAGCCATTGGCCCGCAACGCGGCGATCAGATCGCTCTGGTAGGCCTGCTCGAGCGTGCCGGCCACCTCGTCGCCCAGACCGAAGCCGCGGCGATTGTAGCGGTCCGAGTGGTGCAGCGAACGCTTAAAGGCGCGAGTGTCCACAGCGGTGAGCGCGGGAACACCAACTGTATGGGTCGCCACTGATGGCTGGGCCTTGTCGCCGATGCGTGGTTTGCCCCAAGATTCGAACAGCTGCAGGTTCCCATGGTCTCCCTGGAGTTGCTGGAGGCGCTGGATCTGGTGATCTGGCTGCGGTCCACCGAGCGCGCTGCCGCGATCGCCGGCACCAACCAGAGCACCATCAGCCGCCGCAGCAGGGCTGTCCTGCAGACCTTTGGCCTGCGCTTGCTGCGCCAGAGGGCCAGCTGGCACTGTGCCGGCGACAACACCCTGCTGCAGTTGCAACGGCTGGTGCATCAGCAGGCTCGCTTCAGGGGACGCGGCCCCATGCGGCTGCATGCACCCTTTTGGACCCGCCGGCGGCGGCACTGGCGCCTGAGCGAGGGGTGGTGTGCCACGCCCGCCGATCCGCAGTTCGCCTGTGACGACCCCGTGGGGCTGCTGCGGGATCGGGTGATCGACGCGGCGCTGGTCACCCCGACCCAGCTGCCGGCCGAGACCAGCGATCTGGTGCTGATCGAGCTCGTGCACCGTCCGATCGAGCTGACCCTGCTGGCCACGGGGCCCAGCAGCGAGGTGCGCGACGCCTTCAAGCGGCAACGGGCCAGCGGGGGGCTGCAGATGCAGCTGATGGCGTTTTTGCCGCACAGCTGCTGTCAGCGCTCCCAGCACTGGTTCCGAACGCTGTTTCCGCAACAGCAGCAGGCCCAGGGCGGTCGGGGCGTCCTGAGCGCGGCAGACGAATCGCTGCCGATCGCCTTTCTGACCCCCGAGATGCGCGAAGCCCAGTCGCTGCCCGTGATCGTCGAGCCGTCGATCGAGCCATTCCCCTACGTCGAACGGCTCGCTGTTTTGGCTGAGAACGCATCGCAACCGTTGCTGCAGGGCCTGCTCGAGTCGCTCCAGCTCCGATCCGATCTGCTGTTGGCTTGAGCCGTTTGGGTGCAAGCGGGCTCAGTGCCCGCTCTGGTGCGCCACAACCTCGGCGACCCCCAGCCAGTGGATGCCGCCGGCGTCAAAGCGATAGCGGCAGGGCAGCACCTCCACCCCTGCCGCCAGACCCTGGCGAAAGAGCTCGCCGTAGAGCGGGTCGGCCGCATCGCCGGGGGCGAAACGGCTCACGTCGCCGCGGCTGAGGCAGGGCAGCAGCACGGGCCGCGCCTCGGGCAGCAGCGCCATCAGCTCGCGCAGGTGCTTCTGACCCCGTTCGGTGACGGTGTCGGGAAACAGGGCCAGCGTGCCCTTGCTCCAGGTGGTGTTCTTGACCTCGACGTAGATCGGCCGCTGGTCGGGGTTCTGCGGGGCCGGACTTAGCAGCAGGTCGATGCGGCTGCGGCGGCCCTCGCCATAGGGCACCTCGGCCCTGATGGCGGCGATCGGTCCCAGCCAGGGCTCGAGCAGGCCGGCCTCGATCGTGGCGCGCACCAGCTTGTTGGGCAGGGCGGTGTTGACCCCAACCCACTCGGGTGCGCCGCTGGCACCGGGGCTTTCGGCCTGCTCCCAGGTCCAGGCCAGCTTGCGGGTCGGCGAGGGGTCGTGGCGCAGGCGCACGCGGCCGCCGGGGTGCAACACGCCGGTCATCGGGCCGGTGTTGGGGCAGTGGGCCGTGACCTGGGTGCCATCCGGCAGCTCCACATCGGCCAGGAAGCGCTTGTAGCGCTTCAGCAGCACCCCCTCCACCAGGCCATCGAACTGGAGCACTGGCGAGGCTTCAGAGGCGGGGTCGGCTGGCACTGGGTGCGGGTCGGCAACAGCGCCATACTGCCGCTCAGTTCTGTGGCCCCGGGGCCGCCGGTATGGCCCAGTCGCTGAAGCGCATCGCCCTGGTGGTGGCCGTGGCCACCGCCCTGAGCAAGGTGGCGGGGCTGGTGCGTCAGCAGGCGATCGCGGCCGCCTTCGGGGTCGGCGCTGCCTACGACGCCTACAACTACGCCTATGTGCTGCCGGGCTTTCTGCTGATCCTGCTGGGGGGCATCAACGGCCCCTTTCACAGCGCCATGGTCAGCGCCCTGGCCCGCCGCCCCCGCGCCGAGGGCGCCCATGTGCTGGCCGCGGTCAACACCCTGGTGGGCGCCGGCCTGATCGGCGTCACGGTGGTGTTGTGGCTGGCCGCTGACCCGCTGATCACGCTGGTGGGGCCGGGTCTGGACGCCCAGCGCCACGCCCTGGCGGTGGTCGAGCTGCGCTGGATGGCGCCGATGGCCCTGCTGGCCGGCCTGATCGGCCTGGGCTTCGGCGCGCTCAACGCCGCCGATGTGTTCTGGCTGCCGTCGATCAGTCCGCTGCTCTCGAGCCTGGCGGTGATCGCCGGTCTGGCGGTGCTGTGGTGGCAGCTGGGGCCGGCGATCGTGTCGCCCCAGATGGCGCTGATCGGCGGCATCGTGCTGGCCGGCACCACCACCCTGGGGGCGCTGCTGCAGTGGCTGATCCAGCTGCCGGCCCTGGCCAAGCAGGGTCTGCACCAGTTCAAGCTCGTCTGGGACTGGACGCATCCCGGCGTGCAGGAGGTGCTGCAGGTCATGGGCCCGGCGACCTTTTCATCGGGGATGCTGCAGATCAACGTGTTCGTCGATCTGTTCTTTGCCAGCGGCATCGTCGGGGCTGCGGCGGGCCTGGGCTACGCCAGCCTGCTGGTGCAGACGCCGCTGGGGTTGATTTCCAACGCCCTGCTGGTGCCGCTGCTGCCCACCTATGCGCGGCTGACGGCCCCGGCAGACCGGCCCCAGCTGGTGGCCCGCATCCGCCAGGGGCTGATGCTCTCCAGCGCCTCGATGCTGCCCCTGGGCGCCCTGATGATCGGCCTGGCCGGGCCGATCGTCGACCTGATCTATGAGCGCGGCGCCTTTGATGCCGCCGCCGGCGATCTGGTCGATGGCCTGTTGATGGCCTACGGCCTGGGCATGGCGGCCTACCTGGGCCGAGACGTGCTGGTGCGGGTGTTCTATGCCCTGGGTGATGGCAACACGCCGTTTCGGCTGTCGCTGGCGGGCATCGGCCTCAACGCCATCGCCGACTGGGTGCTGGTGGGCGGGCCGACTCCCTGGGGGCTGCAGTCGCCTGGGAGCAATTTCGGCGCCCCCGGCCTGGTGCTGGCCACGGTGGTGGTCAACGTGGCCACCTGCGCGGCCCTGCTGCTGGTGCTGCACCGCCGTCTGGGCGGGCTGCCGCTGGCGGCCTGGGGCCGTGACACGGGCCTGTTGACCCTGGCCGCGGCAGTGGGTGGCGCCTTGGCCTGGGCCCTGGCGTCGTGGGTGGCCTGGCCGGCGGGTCTGGGAGCACTGGTGTTGCGCCCTGCCCTCAGCGCCCTGCTGGGATTGGCGGTGTATGGCCTGCTGGCCAACCTGGCGGGCGTGGCCGAGGCGCGGCAGCTTCTCGGGGGTCTGCAACGCCGCCTGCAGCGCCGCCAGGGCTAGGCCCTAGGGATCGAGCCGCACCTCGCGCTCGTCCCGCACGTGAACCGGAATCTCCAGGTGCGAGCGGCCCAGCATCTGCGGCCCCTCAATGGAGTAGATGCGGGCCTCGATGCCAAATTCTTTGAAGGCGTTCTCGAGTTCCTGCAGCAACGCCTTCTCGACCTGGGCTTCGGCGTCGACCACACGGCCGAGCAAACGACTCCCCAGCCGGCCGATCCGCTGGCGCACCACCTCCCGGGCATTGGTGACTTCAATGACCAGCACGGCCCGGGCAGCGCATTGGAGGCAACCCTAGGCGGGGCCAGGGCCGCTGGCGTTCAGCGGTCCAGCTCCTGCAACACATCCTCGAGATCGCGCAGCTGCCCCGGTGGCACCAGCCGCGCCAGCGGCAGGCGGGTGGCGCCGCCACCGATGGGGACCTGCACCGCTTCGAGTGCCTGGCGGGCGCAGACCGCGACGCCCTGGTCGAGCCGGGCGGCGCACTCGATCGCCAGGGGCTGGGCCAGGCCCGCGTCGCCCAGATACAGATGCCAGCCGGCGATCTGCAGGTACAGCCGTTCGGCCAGGGCCGTTTCCAGATCCTTCAATTGGCTGGCGCTCAGGGTCATGGCAGATCGGCTCAGGTGGGGCTGTCGGCGTTGCGGCCGGGACGCCGCGCAATCACCACCCCAGCGTGGCCCAGCAGCAGCGCCAGCCATCCCAGGGTCAGCCAGTTGAGGTGCGGCCAGGGGTGGCGCAGCTCCTGCACCACCCACAGGCCGCTGTTGAGCGCTGCGAACAGCATCGCGTGCAGGGTCAGGTTGACGATCCGCTCAAAGTGGCGGTACGTCGGGTCGTCGGGATTGGCGGGGCCGTACCAGCGAATCGGCATAACCAGGGGGCTGCGTCGGGTGGATTTGACGAATGGGCCCCCGATGCGGTGAAAATGGTCCCATGCGCTTGTAGCTCAGCGGATTAGAGCATCTGACTACGGATCAGAGGGACGGGAGTTCGAATCTCTCCAGGCGCGTTTCACAACCCACTCAGCCGCCCATCAGGGCGGTTTTTTTTGACCCACCCTGTTGGGGCCCACGCAGTTGGGGTCCACGCCTCTTTTGAACGCGAGCCGATTGCAGGGCGATCGCTCGAACCGGCGCGCGCCCGTGGCTGTGCCGGCCCCTGCAGGTCGTTGTACAACTGCACAACCTGCGCAATACGCCTGCGGCATCGCTCTGCGCCGTCACCGCCCTGGCGGTTGGCATGGCCCCGTGCCCCCAAACCGCCTCGCCGTTTGCCGGAGTGTTGAGGTGCTGGCGGCCTCAAGGCTGCCTACGATGGGGGGTCTATTTGTTGCTCGATCCCCAATGCCCGCCAGCAGCGACGCGCCGATCAACCAGCCGTTGGTCAGCGCGGATCCGACCCTGGCTGCCCTGATCGGGCGCGAGGAGCAACGCCAGGAGACGCACCTGGAGCTGATCGCCTCTGAAAACTTCGCCTCGCGGGCGGTGATGGAGGCCCAGGGTTCGGTGCTCACCAACAAGTACGCCGAGGGCCTGCCCGCCAAGCGCTATTACGGCGGCTGCGAACACGTCGATGCGATCGAGGAGCTGACGATCGCCCGGGCCAAAGAGCTGTTTGGTGCCGCCTGGGCCAATGTTCAGCCCCACAGCGGCGCCCAGGCCAACTTCGCCGTGTTCCTGGCCCTGCTGACCCCCGGCGACACGATCATGGGCATGGACCTGAGCCATGGCGGTCACCTGACCCACGGCTCGCCGGTCAACGTCAGCGGCAAGTGGTTCAAGGTCGTGCAGTACGGCGTCGACCTTGCCACCCAGCAGCTCAATTTCGACACGATCCGCCAGCTGGCGCTCGAACACAAACCCAAGTTGATCGTCTGCGGCTACTCGGCTTATCCGCGCACCATCGACTTTGCGGCCTTCCGGGCCATCGCCGATGAGGTGGGCGCCTACCTGCTGGCCGACATGGCCCACATTGCCGGGCTGGTGGCCGCCGGCGTGCACCCCAACCCGGTGCCCCTGTGCGACGTGGTGACCACCACCACCCACAAGACCCTGCGCGGCCCCAGGGGTGGCCTGATCCTGTGCCGCGATGCCGACTTCGCCAAGCAGTTCGACAAGGCCGTGTTTCCAGGGAGCCAGGGCGGCCCCCTGGAACATGTCATCGCCGCCAAGGGCGTGGCCTTCGGCGAGGCGTTGCAGCCCAGCTTCAAGGCCTATGCCCAGCAGGTGGTGGCCAATGCCAAAGCCCTGGCCGCCCGCATTCAGGAGCGGGGCATCGCCGTGGTCAGCGGTGGCACCGACAACCACATCGTGCTGCTCGATCTGCGCAGCATCGGCATGACCGGCAAGGTGGCTGACCTACTCGTGAGCGACGTGCACATCACCGCCAACAAGAACACGGTGCCGTTTGACCCCGAGTCACCGTTTGTGACCAGCGGCCTGCGCCTGGGCACCGCCGCCATGACCACCCGTGGCTTTGACGAGGCGGCTTTTGCCGAGGTGGCCGATGTGATCGCCGATCGCCTGCTCAACCCCGACGACAGCGCCATCGAGCAGCGCTGCCGTGAGCGGGTGGCGGCGCTGTGTGAGCGCTTCCCGCTTTACGCCGATCAACGTCAGCTTCAGCACGCTTGACCACAGATGCTGTCCGTAAGGTGGGCAGCGAAGGCTCGCTTGCCTGATCGAGGCTTCCTGTTGTGAACCTCGCCTACCACCCCAATGCCGCTGCCCTGCTCACCCTGGTGAGTGCAGCCCTGCTCACGGCACTGGTGGTGCCGGTGGTGCGGCGTGTGGGTCTGGCCTACGGCCTGATCGATGCCCCCGATTCGCGCAAGCAGCACACCGCCCCCATGGTGCGGTTGGGCGGCATCGGCATTGTGGTGGGGTTCAGCCTGGCGCTGACCCTCACCTGGCGCTTCGGGGGCTTTGCTGAGCTGCCGTTCAGCAAGGACCAGTTGATCTGGACCACCCTGGCCGGGGCCCTCTGTTTTTTTGTGATCGGCCTGGCCGATGACCTGTTCGCCCTGCCGCCGCTGCCGCGTCTCCTCGCCCAGCTGTTGGTGGCGATGGCGGTCTGGAGTCAGGGCGTGCAGATCGGCACGATCGAGCTGCCCTTTGCCCTGTTGGGCCACAGCACCCCGTCGCTGCTGTTGCCCCCGGCGCTGAGCCTGCTGGCCACGGTGATCTGGCTGGTGGGCATCACCAATGCCATCAACTGGCTCGATGGCCTCGATGGGCTGGCGGCGGGGGTCAGCGGCATCGCTGCCGTTGGCCTGCTGTCGGTCAGCTTCAGCCTGCACCAACCCGCTGCGGGGTTGCTGGCGGCAGCCCTGGCTGGCAGCTGCCTTGGCTTTCTGCGGCACAACTTCAACCCCGCCCGCATCTTCATGGGCGATGGCGGCTCCTATTTCCTGGGTTTTGCTCTGGCGGCGATCAGCATCGTCGGGCCGGCCAAAGGTCTGACCAGCGTCAGCCTGCTGCTGCCGCTGCTGATCCTGTCGCTGCCGCTGGCCGACATGTCGGCGGTGATTGTGGGGCGGTTGAGCCAGGGCCGTTCGCCCTTCTACCCAGACCGGCGCCATCTGCACCATCGGCTGCTGCGCCGGGGCCTGAGCCACCGCCGCACGGTGCTGCTGATCTATGCGTTCACCCAATGGCTGGCGTCGCTGGCCCTGGTGCTGGTCAATGCCGAATTGCGCTTTGTCTGGCTGGGCCTGGCCACCGCGGTGCTGATCGCCCTGGTGGTGACCACCCGCCGCCAGCTGCATGACGAAGCCAGCTGATGAGCACTCGGATGGCGCGATGACCGCCGAAGTGCTGTGCATTGGCACCGAGCTGCTGCTCGGCAACATCACCAACGGCAATGCCCGTTGGCTGGCCGAGCAGCTGGCCGCCCTGGGCATCGCCCACCACCGCCAGGAGGTGGTGGGCGACAACCGTGAACGCCTGATTGCCGCCGTGCGCCAGGCCGCCGGCCGCTGCCGGGTACTGATGACCACCGGCGGGTTGGGTCCCACCCCCGATGACCTCACCACCGAGGCCATCGCCGCCGCCTTTGACACCCCCCTGGTCGAGCGCCCAGAGGTCTGGGCCGACATCACCGCCAAGCTGGGCCAGCGCGGTCGCACCCCGTCGCCCAGCCAGCGCCGTCTGGCGCTGCTGCCTGAGGGTGCTGCGGTGTTGCCCAACCCCACCGGCACCGCCCCCGGGATGATCTGGAGCCCTCAGCCGGGGTTCACCGTGCTGACGTTTCCAGGGGTGCCCAGCGAGATGCGGGCGATGTGGCAGGCCACTGCCGCACCCTGGTTGCGCCAGGCGGGGCTGGCCGAGGCGGTGTTTGCCAGCCGCATGCTGCGCTTTTGGGGG
>VGQR01000039.1 GCA_016882345.1 Cyanobacteria bacterium K_DeepCast_35m_m2_023 | reverse complement strand
GGGGGTCGTGGGCACTGCCGCCGATGGCCAACCGCACGAGCTGGAACAGGATTCGGCGCTGAGCGTCACCCTGTTGCACCTGCCCGATACCGAGGTGCACCCATTCGTGATGGGTGGGGGTGATCTACCGGATCTCGACGGACCCGCCGAGCCCTGGCTGCAGCAAGTGGGCCGTAGCAACAGCGGAGTGCACTCGATGCTGTTGCTGGTGGATCCCAGCTGCCCGGCCATCAATGACCTCATTAGCGGC
Organism: Cyanobacteria bacterium K_DeepCast_35m_m2_023; assembly: GCA_016882345.1. The sequence continues at coordinate 11,183 of VGQR01000039.1, read as the reverse complement.
CTTGATTACGCCTATCCCGACGCCGTCAAGGTGGGCGGTCTGGCGGCGGCCCACAGCGCCCCCCATGGCTCGCTGCTGCACGGCGGGGTCGTGCACCAGGGGGCCGTTGGCTGTCTGCTGAGCGGCAGCTGGGGCCTCGATGCGGTGGTCGCCCAGGGCTGCAAGCCGATTGGCCCGATCCTCGAGGTCGAGCAGGCCCAGCGCAATGTGGTGCTCGAAGTCAGCCAGGGCGACCAGCGCAGCAGCCCGGTGGCCGCCCTGCAGGCGATCCTGAGCGGGCTCAGCCCCAGGGAGCGCGAACAGGTCAGGCACTCCCTGTTTCTGGGGGTGGGGCAGAGCAGCTTCAGCCTGGCCAACGATGCGGCACCAGCGTTTCTGGTGCGCAACCTGATCGGTGTCGACCCACGTAACGGCGCCGTGGCCGTGGCCGAACGCCTGCGGGTGGGCCAGCAGGTTCAGTTTCAACTGCGGGACGCGGACGCCTCGCTGCAAGAGCTCAGCGCCCTGCTCGACCGCCAGGCCAGCCGCCAGGCGCAGCCTCTGGCGGCCCTGCTGTTCGCCTGTCTGGGCCGCGGCCAGGGGTTGCATGGACGGGCCGATGGTGACGTCGGGCCCTGCCGCGACCGCTTTGCCACCGTGCCGATCGCCGGGGCGTTCTGCCAGGGGGAGATCGGACCGATCGGCGGCAGCACCCACCTGCATGGCTACACCGCCAGCTGGGGCTTTGTCGTGCCACGCAGCTGATGGTCCGCCAGCACGTCAATCCCCTCAGCCGCTTCTATCAGCAGCCGCGGGACCTGCCCGCTGTTGAAACGCTGTTTGGCAACCCCGAGCTGCCCCTGCACCTCGACATCGGTTCGGCCCGCGGTCGCTTTCTGCTGGCGATGGCCCAGCGCGAGCACCGCTGGAATCACCTCGGTGTCGAGATCCGGCGGCCGTTGGTCGAGGCGGCCGAAGCCGATCGCCACGCGCTGCAGCTCGACAATCTGCATTTCCTGTTCTGCAACGCCAATGTCAGCCTGCAGAGCTGGCTGGGCGAGCTGCCGCCGGGACGGCTGCAGCGGGTCACGATCCAATTTCCGGACCCCTGGTTCAAAACAAGGCATCACAAGCGCCGCGTGCTCCAACCCGAGCTGCTGCTGGCCATCGCGACGGCGTTGCGGCCTGAATTCGACCTGTTCGTCCAAAGCGACGTGCTGGCGGTGATCGAGCCGATGGTGGCGGTGATCGAAGCCAGCGGCTGTTTTGTCAGGCCCAAGGCCGACGGGCGTCCATGGCGCCGTGGCAACCCCCTGCCGGTGCCGACCGAGCGCGAACAGCATGTGCTGCAGCAGGGATTGCCGGTCTACCGCGTGCTCTACCGGCGCACCGACGCCCCGCCGCCCACATTGGACGCCTTGCAACAGGAGCTGACCAAGACCCTGGAGCAAACCGACACAGACGCGGATAATCCCTGCAGCAGCGCGGCCGCCCCCTGAACGCCTCCACCCATCCCCCGGTCCCGCTTCTGCTGCGCTGGCAGGGGCTGCTGGCCGGCAGCCCCCCGGGCCGCCTGGGGGAGCGCCTGCCCCAGATCGCCGGCCTGGTCTGCTGTGCCCTGATGGCGGGCCTACCGCTGATCAGCCGGGGCGGTGTCGCCCTGCTGATCGCAGCCAGCGGTCTGCTGTGGATCCTGTGGGCGCTGCGCACCCCGCCGGGACGGCTGGGTGCGATCAATCTGTGGATCCTGGGCATCCTGGCGGTCGCCCTGCTGGCCACGGGCTTTTCACCGGTGCCGCTGGCCGCCTTCAAAGGCCTGCTCAAGCTGGGCAGCTACCTGGGGGTCTACGCCCTGCTGCGGCAGCTGCTGGCCCATGACCCGCGCTGGTGGGATCGGATTGTGGCGGCGCTGCTGAGCGGCGAACTGGTGACCAGCGTGATCGGTCTGCGGCAGCTGTATGGGAGCACCGAAGAACTGGCCCGCTGGGCCGACCCCAACTCGGTCACCAGCGGCACCACGCGCATTTATGGAACCCTCGACAACCCCAACCTCCTGGGCGGCTTCCTGCTGGCGGTGCTGCCCCTGGCCCTGGCCGCCCTGCTGCGCTGGTCGTCGCTGTCGCAACGCCTGTTTGCCGGCGCGGCCTTTGGCCTGGGGCTGGTGGCCCTGGTGCTCACCTACAGCCGCGGCGCCTGGATGGGGATGGTGGCCTCGATCGGGCTGATGGCGCTGCTGCTGGCCCTTCGCCAGACCCGCAGCTGGCCGCCGCTGTGGCGACGGTTGCTGCCGCTGCTGCTGCTGGTCTGTGGCAGCGCAGCGCTCGTCCTGCTGATCACCCAGGTCGAACCGCTGCGCGTGCGGGTGCTGAGCCTGGTGGCGGGCCGCGAGGACAGCTCGAACAACTTCAGGATCAACGTCTGGACCGCTGCCCTGCAGATGGTCGAAGCCCGCCCCTGGCTGGGCATCGGCCCCGGCAATGACGCCTTCAACCAGATCTATCCCCTGTTCCAGCAACCCAAATTCAATGCCCTGAGCGCCTATTCGATCCCGCTGGAGATCGCAGTCGAGACAGGCATCCCCGGGTTGATCACCCTGGCGGGGGTGTTGATCTGCGGGGCGCGCGGGGCCCTGCGCCAGTGGCGCAGCGATGGCCCCCTGGCGCTGCCGGCCCTGGCGACGCTGGCGATCATGGCCGCTCTGGCGGTGCAGGGGCTCACCGACACAATTTTCTTTCGACCGGAAGTGCAGTTGATCGCCTGGTTTGCCCTGGCGGTGCCTGCGGCGGCGGCGGCTCCAGCACCGAAACCGGCCGCGTGATGGCCAACAGGCCCCTGATTGCCGGCTTTGACGCGGGCCAGACCCACACCCGTTGCCGCCTGGCCCGGCTCGATGAGACCGGCCGCTGGCAAACGATCGCCGCAGGCGACGGCCCCGGCGTCAGTCACCTGGCGGCCGACGGCGGCGAGGTGCGCTTCCGTACCGCCCTGCGCGACAGCCTGCAGGCGGCCTGGGCGGCCCTGCCAGCCGGCGCGCCGCAGCTGGCGGCAGCGGCCATCGGCGCCAGCGGCATCGAAAGCGGCAGCGCCGTGCAGCAGCTGGGCGAAACCCTGGCCGCCGCCACCCTGGAGCTGCCGCAGCAGCAGGTCGTGGTCTGCGGCGACGAGCGCACGGCCCTCGAAGGGGCCCGCGGCAAGGCCAGTGCCGGCATCCTGCTGATCAGCGGCACCGGTTGCATCGGCCTGGGCCGCAATGCCCTGGGCCAGCTGCACCGCTGCGGCGGCTGGGGCTGGTTGCTCGATGGCGCCGGCTCGGCGACGGACATCGGCCGCGACGGGTTGGCCCTGAGCCTGCAGATGGCCGACAGCCGCCAAGGCGAAACGCCGCTGCGCGCGGCGGTCTGGGCTGCCCTGGGGCTGGCGGCCGATGACCCGGCTGCGGCCCAGGCGATCAAGGCGCGGGTGGTGCAGGCCGACTTCGGCGCCGCTGGCTTTGCCCGCCTGGCACCGGTGGTCCACGCCCAGGCCAGCGCCGGTGACGCCGGGGCCGCGGCGATCGTGGCGCGCTCGGGTGTGGCGCTGGCCGAGATGGCGATCGCCATCGCCAGGCAGCTGGCCCTGGAGGCCCCGCCGGTCTGGCCCAGCGGCGGAGCGCTCGCCCATCTGCCGCTGCTGCGGCAGGCGCTGCAACAGACCCTGGCGCAACGCTGCCCGGGGGCCCAGCTGGCGCACGCCGCCGGCGACGCCTGCGAAGGGGCCCTGGGGCTGGCCGCCGAGCGGGCGCTCAGGCGGCGTTGAGCTGCTGTTCGGCCAGGGCGGCCAGGGTCTGGGCCCAGTGGTCGACATCAGCCTGGTTGGCCGCCTCGACCATGACCCGCAGCAGCGGCTCGGTGCCGCTGGCCCGCACCAACACCCGGCCCTGCCCGGCCATGGCCGTCTCGGCCTGTTCGACCGCCCGCCGCAGCGGTTCGCAGGCCTGCCACTGGGTGCGGCGCTCGCGATCGGGCACCGTCACATTCACCAGCAGCTGGGGATAGGGCTGAAAGCTGGTGTCGAGCCACCCGGCCAGGCTGATCCCACGGCTGTGGATCAAGGTGGCAACCTGCAGGGCGCTGAGCAGCCCATCGCCGCTCATGCCGTGGGCCGCCGACAAAATGTGACCCGACTGTTCACCGCCCAGGCCAGCCCCCAGTTCTTCCATCGCCTGGTGGACGTACTGATCGCCGACGGGGGTGCGCTCGAGCACGCCGCCGCGCTGCTGCCAGGCCCGCTCGAAACCCAGATTCGACATGACCGTGGCCACCAGGCGATTGCCAGCCAGCGCGCCCGCCTCCATCAAGGCTGACCCCCACAGAAACAGGATCTGGTCCCCATCGACGGCACGGCCCTGCCCGTCGACGGCGAGCATGCGATCGGCATCGCCATCAAAGGCGAAGCCCATGCTGGCGCCGCTGCTGAGCACCGCCTGCTGCAGGGGGCCCAGATGGGTGCTGCCGCAGCCGACGTTGATGCGGCTGCCATCGGGGGTCCCATGCAGCACCTGGACCTCGGCGCCCAGCTCGCGAAACACGCCTTCGGCGCAGGCGGTCGCCGAGCCCCAGCAGAGATCGAGCACGATCCTGCAGCCATCGAGGCGGCGGCCCGCCACGCTCTGCCAGAGGCTGTTCTGGTAATCGAGCAGCAGCCCAGGCCGCTCATGCACGGTGCCGGTGGCCTCAAAGCCATGGTCCATGGCCTTGGGATCACCGCGCAGCCCGGCCTCGATCGCCTGCTGCTGCACCTTGGGCAGCTTGGCGCCCGAGGCCCCAAACACCTTGATGCCGTTGTCGTGGGGGGGGTTGTGGCTGGCCGACACCATCAGCCCCCCAGCGGCCCCCGTGCGGCGCACGGACAGGGGCACCGCCGGCGTCGGGCAGAGCCCCAGGTTCCAGACCTGCCGGCCCGCCGCCGTGAGCCCGGCGGCCAAGGCCGCCGTGAGCATCGGACCGCTGCGGCGCGAATCCATGCCGATCACCACAGGTCCCTCGGCCTTGAGCACCTGGCCGCACCAATACCCGAGCTGCAGGGCCAGGGCCGGACTGACCTGGGAGCCCACAGGGCCGCGCACCCCATCGGTGCCGAATCCGCTGAAGGCCTCACCCAGAGGCGCTCCGATCGGATGGACCTGGCCGTCGGTCATGCGCGCAGCGCTCAGAGGAGGCAGGCTAAGCGCCGCCGCCATCGCTGCCATCACCGCCAGCGCCGCGGCCACCACAGCCACAGCAGCAGCTCGAGCAGGCACCAGACCAGCAGCAGCCCCACCAGCCAGCCGGGCAATAGGCGCAAGGGCCACAGCGGCCGCAACAGCATCAGCAGACCCGCCGCCGCCCACACCCGTAGGGCGCGCTGGCGTTGCTGGTAGCCAGGCCAGCGCGTCAGCGCCGGCGGCAGGGTTGGCCTGGGCCAACGGGTCATGAGCTGCTGCGGGAATCGCATCGAAGCGGACGCATCAGGGCGAGCCTTGGCTTCCCAGAATGCCCCCACGTCGCGGCCCTGGACCTTTGCGTTTAACGCCTCTGCTGGCGGCCACGAGCCTGGGCACCCTGGCGGCCCTGGTGGGCGCGCAGGCGCTGGTGCGCCAGCTGCCGCGGCCCACCCCCGACAGCAGCGTCGCTGCTCTGGCGCTGCAGTGGCGGCTGGCGCTGAACCCCGAACGCCGGCGTGAGGCCGCCCTGCTGCTGAGCGCCGCCGCAGGTGCTGCCCCAGCCCGGCAGCTGACGCTGCTGACAGCCCAGGGCTGGGGTCGCGGCGCCGCCGCCGCCGTGGCCCTCAAGCAACAGGCCCTGGCCGCCAAGGCCATGGGCCAATCAGACCTGGCACAACGGCGCTGGCAGCTGCTGCTGCGCCGCCTGCCGCACGAACCGGCCAGCGCCGACGCGCTCTACGCCCTGGGCCAACAGCAGCCGGCCCTGCGGCAGACGCTGCTGCAACGCTGGCCGGCCCACCCGGCGGCCCTGGCTGCCGCCAGCGAGCACCCCCAACTGGCCGGACCCCTGCACCTGGCGCGCTGGGGGGCCCGCTGGCCGGGCGCCGCCAGTCGCCTGGCCCAAGCCTGCCAACGGCGGGATGTGTTGCCGGCGCAGCGCCAGCAGCTGGCCCAGGGGCTCGCCCAGGTGGGAGCCAGCGCTGGTGCCCTGCGCTGCCTGGGCACCAGCGCACCCCAACCGGCCACCAGCCTGCTGCTGGCCGAGGCCGAGCTGGGCGGCAGCGGCCCCGCCCAACAGCTGGGCATCGCGCGGCTGCAGGAGCTGATCCGCCGCCACCCGAACAGCCCGGAGGCCGAGCCGGCCGTGCGCCTGCTGGCCGAGCAGTCCAATGACACGGCGGCCCGCGCCCTGGCGCAACTGCCCCCCCGGTGGCGCCACAGCGCCCCGGTGCAAGCGGCGCTGGCCCAGCGGCAGGCCAGCCCTGGCGCCGCCCTGGCCGTGCTGCGGCGCTGGCCCAGCGATCGGGCCAGCTGGGAGCTGCAGTGGCAGCTGGCCCGGCGGGCGGCGCTCGCCAACCGCTGGCAGGAGGCCCGCACCCTGCTGGCAGCCGGTGGGTCGCGCCTCGACGCCGCCATGCCCTTGGCGCTGCAGATGCGCCGGCGCTTCTGGTGGGGCCTCAGCGAATGGCAGCTGCAACGCCCCGATGCGGCCCGCCGCCATTGGCGTCAGATCGTGCGCGAGCACCCGGGGGGGTACTACGGCTGGCGCGCCGCCAGCCGACTGCAGCCCGCCATCGGCCGGGCGAGCACAACCGGCACAGCGGTGGCGTGGGCCCCACTCGACAGCGGCGACGGGCGGGCCGATCGGCTCTGGCGGCTGGGCCAGCCGCTGGAGGCCTGGGAAGCGTGGCGGGCGAACCGCCGCGGTCAGGTCTCCCGCAGCAGCCGCGACCTTCAGGCCGAAGGCCGCCTGCGCGAGAGCATCGGCGACGGCTGGACAGGCATCGGTCAACAAGAACTGGCCGCTTTGCGGTTGCCGCCGGGCCAATGCCAGCTGCAGCAGCGCATCGAAGCAGCGCTATACCAGCCCCGGCAGCGTCCGCCGCTGGCGGCGGCAGCCCGCGACACCACGGTGCCGCTGCCGCTGCTGCTGGGGGTCGCCAAACAGGAATCCCGCTTTCAGAGCACAGTGCGCTCGGTGGTGGGCGCTGCGGGGTTGCTGCAGCTGATGCCCGAGACCGCCGCCGAGGTGGCCGGTGGACCCGTCACGCGCGACGAGCTCAACGACCCGGCCCGCAATGCCATGCTCGGGGCGCGCTACCTGCAACAGCTGCTGCAGCGCTGGGACAACAACCCGCTGCTCGCCGTCGCCAGCTACAACGCCGGACCGAATGCGGTCGCGCGCTGGCTGGGCCCCAACCTGCAGACGCTGCCCGAGGTCTGGGTCGAAGCGATTCCGTATCCCGAAACCCGCCACTACGTCAAAACGGTATTGGGCAATAGCTGGAGCTTTGCCCAACCCAGGCACAGCGCCTGCAGCTGAGGCCCGCCGGGGTCAGGCCAGACTGTTCATGGCGAGGTGACGGCCAAGGGCGGCGCCAAACAGCACCAGGACGCTGAGTGCCACCGCCGCGATCCAGGGCGGAGGCATCCTCTTTGCCCGCAGCAGATCGAGCCGGGCCAGCAGCACACCCGAGGCCAGGATCAACACATTGGCCAGCACGTTGAGGTGCAGCATGTAGAGGCCGCCGACGGTGACGATCAGCAACGAGATCACCAGGCTCACCACCCGCGACGCCGCCATTAAGGCCGAGACCCTCCGCAGCAGGAGCTCGGGCATGGTGCAGATGAACACCACCAGCACGGCGTGAAGGCAGTCAATCGACCAGAACAACCGGCCCAACAGCTCGGTCGTCTCGGTTGGCTGCCCCTGGGTGAAGCTCCAATGGATGCCGAGATACGTGGAAATCCCAAACAGCAGCAGCAGCAGTGGCGCCCGCAGGGGCAACAGCAACAGCTCCAACAAGCCCTTGATCACTTCCATTGGCGACAAGTTGGTCATGGCTGGACATCGAGCCCCAGAGAAATGGCATCAAACGGGCAGCTGGGGATGCACTGTTCGCACACCAGACAGCGTTGCTCGTGAAAGCGCAATTGCCAAGCCGGTGGCTTGAATTCGAGGGCGCCACTGGGACAGACGCTGGAGCACAGACCGCAGTCAACACAGCGCTCGGGGTCGATGCGGATCTGCCCCGGCGCCCGATCAAGGCGCAGCCCCTGCCGCTCGAGCCAGGCCTCGGCAGCATCGAGCTCATCGATGTCACCCGAAAGCTCCACCACCATGGTGCCGCTCTGATTGGGAGCCACCTGAGCCCTGAGGATCTTGGCCGCCACATCAAAATCGACCGCCAACCGATAGGTCAGCGGCTGATGCACCGCTTCGCGCGGAACGTGCAGCGTGAGACGGCGCTTCATCCCGATTCCGACTCTAGCAACCTTTGCCATGCCAGAGTGCCCAGCGCCCGAATCCAGTTGCCATGACGGAGAGTCTCGGTCGCCGAGAACGGGGCCTGCTCGCCGCCATTGCCGCCGCCCTGTTGGTCGCCCTGATCTGGCTGCGGGGTGGCCTACACCCGGCCGCGCCGCTCGACGCGCTGGCCCGACGCTCGCTTGACCTGCCCGTGGCCCTGACCAATGGGCGCCCCACCCTGGTGGAGTTTTATGCCGACTGGTGCGAAGCCTGCCGCGCCATGGCGCCGGCCATGGCCGAGCTCGAGCGTCAGCAACAAGGCCAGCTCGACGTCGTGCTGCTCAACGTCGACAACCCCCGCTGGCAGAACGAGCTTGAACGCTTCGACGTCAACGGCATCCCCCAGCTGGAACTGTTTGATCGCAGCGGCAGCGCCATCGGACGGGCCGTGGGTGCCCGCAGCGCCGCCGAGCTGCAGGCCCTCGGCACCGCCCTGATCGACGGCGCCCCCCTGCCGACGCTGGCGGGGGTGGGCACGGTCAGCGCGCTCGATGCCAACCAGGCGCTGACGGCCGCGGCCAACCCTGGCACCATGGCTTCACCCCGCAGTCACGGCTGACGCCCCTGCCATGCCGATGGATCCCCGTTTCCGGGTTGAGCTGATCGCCGCCACGCCCAACCCGCAGCAGTGCGTCTATGCGGGCATGCACCAAGACTACAGCGAGGGCTTCGTCGCTGCGGCCCGTCACGAGTGGCCCGATGAAACCCGTGCCGGCGAAATCTGCGTCAAGCGCCTGCTAGCTGGCGAACGCGGCCACTACGGCCCGCTCGAGCACGCCCAGATCGTGCTCAACGTCGGCTGGTTTCCGCACTCGGTGATGCAGCAGGCCCGCACCCATCGCGTGGGCGTGAGCTTCGATGTGCAGTCGATGCGGTACACGGGATCCCGTGTCTGCAGCGCCGCCAACGGAGACATCGACCTCGAAGACGTGTTCTACCTGCGACCAGTCGGTCACTACAGCGACCGCCAGGGCAAGAAGTACCACTACGACGCCGAACAGCGCAGCAAGGACCTGGAGCTATGCCGCGCTGCCGCCGAGCGCTACCGCGACCTGCTGGCCGCCGGTTTTGCCGAAGAGCACGCCCGCGGCATCCTGCCGTTCGATTACCGCCAACACTTTGTGGTCAGCTTTTCGCTGCGGGCCTTTCTTCACTTCATGGATTTGCGCGCCAAGCTCGACGCCCAGGAAGAGATCCGTGAGTTGTGCGACCTGATGTGGCCCCACATGGTGGCCTGGGCGCCCGAATTCGCGGCCTGGTATGAAAAGAGCCGGTTGCACAAAGCCCGGCTCGCGCCCTAGGAGACTCAGACCTTAGCCAGGGTCACCCGCTCAGGCTGGTGCTGGTACTTGCCGGCGCGGTCGCTGTAGGTGGTCTCGCAGGGATCACCCTCGAAGAACAGCAGCTGGCAGATGCCCTCGTTGGCGTAGATGCGGCAATCGGCACCAGAAGAGTTGCTGAACTCAAGGGTCAGATGACCCTCCCAACTGGCTTCGGCAGGGGTGGTGTTAACGATGATGCCCAGGCGGGCATAGGTGCTCTTGCCCAGGCAGATCACGGTGATGTTGGGGGGCACGCGCATGTGCTCCAGAGCCACACCAAGGCCATAGGAATGGGCCGGCAAAATGAAATAGGTGCCGTCCTCATCTTCGTGGAGTGGCGCCGGCTCAAGGTTGGCCGGGTTGAACCGCTTGGGGTTCATCACCGTCCCCGGCACATGCCGGAAAATCAGAAATTCCTTCGAAGACAGCCGCAGGTCGTAGCCATAGGACGAACAGCCGAAGCTGAGCACCGGCGAGGCCTGGTTGTCGGGATCGAGATGCCTGACCAGCGTTGGCTGGAACGGCTCGAGCATGCCCCCTTTGGCCTGCTCGTTGATCCAGCGGTCGTTCTTGAGCATCAGAGACCCCGACGCAACTGGGTGACCTGGTCAGCCATCGCCATCAGCGGCTCGGGGATCGAGGGCCCGGTCAGGATCACGTCCATCTGGGCAGGCCGCTGCTGCAGGGTCGCCACAACATCGTCGAGGCCCAGGTAGCCATAGCTGATGGCGAGGCCCAGCTCATCGAGCACCATCAGATCGACACTGGCAGCGAGCAATTGGGCGCGACACAGCTCCCAGACCTCAACGATGGCCTGGCGCTGCAGGGGACCATCGCCATCAGCAGCCATGGCTGCCGTTAACGGTGCATCAATGCAGACGGGAAGATCAGGCCTGAGCCACTGCAAACGCCCACAGAGGGTGGGGATCTGATCGGGCCCTTGATCGACACCCCCTTTGAGGAACTGGCTGATCAGGACACGACTGCCGAGACCGGCGCTGCGCAGGGCTTGACTCAGCACGCTGGCCACACTGCCGCGAAAGGGGGCGGTGTGGACCTGCAACAGACCTTCGGGCTGGGGCACGAGCCGCAGGGCCGGAGTTCGCAGCGAGGCTGCGCTGCTCGAGGGCATGGCGTGCAGGCTGCGCTGCGCTGCGCGGGGATGGCTAAGGCTGGCGGTCATCGGCTTTCCCTGGCGCTGGCCCTGGTCGCAAGAACCTGAATGTAGCGGGCTTTGCCCACGTCACAAGCGCCAGGCACCACCTGTAGTGGCGTACAGATGCACCACTGCTGCGCGGCTGGGCATTTCGTGTGATTTGCTACATGAACCCGAGCCACTGCTCCGTAGTTTCCGGGCATCTGTATCGCCACGATGGTCGGCGCCACGCGC
>VGQR01000038.1 GCA_016882345.1 Cyanobacteria bacterium K_DeepCast_35m_m2_023 | reverse complement strand
CACGCTGTTGGGCTACAGCCGCCTGTCTGGCAACAGTGAGCTGACCGCGTTGCGCAGCGTGGGGGTGCCGACCTGGCGCATGGTGGTTCCAGCCTTATCACTGGCCCTGCTGATGAGCTTGATCACCTTTGTCTTCAACGATGTGATCGTGCCCCGCGCCAATCTGGCAGCGGAGCAGACACTCAACCGGGCCCTGGGCCAGGCTGTAGCCACCGAAACCTCGGATCACACCCTCTATTCGCGCTTCGGTGAGATCACCACCCCAGACGGGAAGCAGGTCAAGGGCATGACCCAGCTGTTTTATGCCCGCCGCTTCGAAGATGGAAAAATGGTCGACGTCACGGTGATCGACTTCAGTCGCCTGGGTCAGCGGCAGATGTTGATTGCCAACAGTGGCCAATGGAATGCTGCGCTGGGGATGTGGGAGTTCAACGGCGGCCGGTTGATCAATGTCGATGACAATGGTGGTCAGACCACTTCAGCTGCTTTTGATCGTTATCTCTACCCCCTTGGTCGTGGTCCAGAGGATGTGGCGAAGTTGCCGACCGATGCCAACCAGATGACCGTGGCCCAGGCCAGGCGTGCCGAGCGCTTGCTGAGCGAGGCCAACAATCAGAAGGAAGCGCGACGCCTGCGGGTTCGCATCCAGGAAAAATTTGCCTTTCCGGCGATCTGTCTGGTCTTTGGGCTGCTGGGCAGCAGTCTGGGGGTGAGGCCCAACTCGCGCACCAGTCGCAGTCAGGGATTCGGCATCAGCGTGCTGTTGATCTTCGGCTACTACCTGATGTCCTTCATCTTCAGTTCGCTGGGGGTCAAAGGAACCCTGCTGCCTGTGGTGTCGGCCTGGTCGCCGGTGCTGATCGGCCTGGTTGCAGGGGGCTGGCTGTTGCGCAAAGCCAGCCGCTGAACCCATTCGACACGCCAAACTGGCATGCGGACGCGGACGTCGCCACTCGGCCTTCCCCCTCCCCCTTGAACCCCTCCCAATGGATCCTGTTTTCAGCCTCGGCCTGGCTGCCTTTGCCCTGTTGCTCGTGGCCCTGCCCCTGGCGTTCTGGAGCCTCAGCGGTGGCCAACGCAGCAACCTGGTCACCGTGACTGTGGCCCTGGCCAACCTGCTGCTGACGGCGCAGCTAGTTCTGCGCTGGTGGGACTCAGGCCATTTCCCAATCAGCAACCTCTATGAATCGCTCTGTTTTCTGGCCTGGGGCTGCACCCTGGCCCAGTTGCTGGTGGAGCGCTCCTGGCCCTCACCGCTGGTGAGCGCTGCATGCTCGCCCATGGCCCTCGGCTGTGTGGCCTTTGCCAGTTTCGCCTTGCCAGTCCGCCTGCAGGAGTCGTCCCCCCTGGTGCCAGCCCTGCGTTCGAGCTGGCTATTCATGCATGTTAGCGTAATCATGCTAAGTTATGCGGCGCTGCTGGTGGGCTCACTGCTGTCGGTAGCGGTCTTGTTCACCGACCGGGGTCAAAGTCTCGAGTTGCGCAGCAGCTCGATTGGCAGCGGTTCCTTTCGCCAAGCAGCGGTCGGCACCGGTGACGCCTCTGTGCTGCGACTGAGCAGCGTCAGCATGAGCACAGCCGAACAGCTTGACAGCCTCAGCTACCGCACCATCACGGTGGGTTTTCTGTTGTTGTCGGTCGGCCTGGTCAGCGGTGCGGTCTGGGCCAACGAAGCCTGGGGCAGCTGGTGGAGCTGGGATCCCAAGGAAACCTGGGCGTTGATCACCTGGCTTGTGTACGCGGCTTATTTGCACACGCGATTGATCCGGGGATGGCAGGGCCGTAAGCCTGCTCTGGTGGCGTCCGCTGGACTGGTGGTGATCGCTGTGTGTTACATCGGAGTCAACCTGCTGGGGATCGGTTTGCACAGCTACGGCTGGTTTTTCGACAGCTGATCCGCGCAGAGGCGGGGCAGCATCGTCGTTTCGATTCCCCATCAAAGATTTCGTTTGCCCATCAAAAAGGGGTGGCATCTGCCACCCCTTTGCATTGTGTCTCAACAGGGTTGTGCGCCGAATTAGACCGCCGCTGCCACTGGGCGCTTGCTGTTGCGAATGCCCGTGATCGCGTTGGCATAACTGGGTTGATTGAACACGCCCGAGCCGCTGACGATGGCGTTGGCACCAGCTTCGATCACCTTCCAGGCATTTTCGGCCTTGATGCCGCCATCCACCTCAATCCAGGGGTCGAGACCCTTGTCGTCGCACATCCGTCGCAGGTCGCGGATCTTCTGCACCTGGCTTTCAATGAAACTCTGGCCACCGAAACCCGGGTTGACACTCATGATCAACACCAGGTCACAGAGTTCGAGGCAGTACTCCAGTGTGTCGATCGGGGTGCTGGGGTTCAAAACGGCGCCAGCCATCTTGCCCAGATCCTTGATCTGGGCCAGGTTGCGGTGCAGGTGAGGACAGGCCTCCACTTGCACGCTGATGATGTCGGCACCAGCCTTGGCAAAGTCAGGGACGTACTTTTCCGGTTCGACGATCATCAGATGAACGTCGAGGGGCTTGCTGGTGACAGGCCGCAGCGCCTCAACGATCAGGGGTCCGATGGTGATGTTGGGCACGAAGCGGCCGTCCATCACATCCACGTGAATCCAATCGGCGCCAGCCTGGTCGACGGCACGCACGTCATCGCCCAGACGCGAAAAGTCGGCCGACAGGATCGACGGTGAGACGACCAGGGACTTCGTGGACATGACTCGCTCGGCGCGAACAGGGCCGCAATTGTAGGTACCGGTCCGGGTTGGCCCCCGCCTCTAGCGCCACGGCCGCCTCAGAAACCGATCCTGATACAGTTGCGGGCGCTTCAAGATCGGGAATCGCTGTCGCAGCAGGCCCTCATGGGTCATTGCCCCGGCCTGACTCGCTCTCTGGACATCAATTCCCTCGCCGCACCGCCGTGGACCGCACGCTGATCCAGGAAATTCTCGAGGTCGTTGAGCAGGCCGCCATCGCTTCGGCCAAGCTCACCGGCATGGGTCTGAAGAATGAGGCGGACGCCGCCGCAGTCGAGGCCATGCGCGAGCGCATGGGCAAGATCCAGATGCAGGGCCGCATCGTCATCGGCGAAGGCGAGCGCGACGAGGCACCGATGCTGTACATCGGTGAAGAAGTCGGCAGCGGCAGCGGCCCCGGCGTCGACTTCGCCGTCGACCCTTGCGAAGGCACCAACCTGTGTGCCAACAGCCAGCGTGGCTCGATGGCCGTGCTGGCCGCTTCGGACCGCGGCGGCCTGTTCAATGCGCCCGACTTCTACATGAAGAAGCTGGCTGCCCCCCCGGCGGCCAAAGGCAAGGTGGACATCCGCAAATCGGCCACCGAAAACATCAAGATCCTCAGCGAATGCCTCGGCATGCCTGCCGATGAACTGGTGATCGTGGTCATGGACCGCGCCCGCCACAAGGATCTAATCAAAGAAATTCGGGCCACCGGCGCCCGCGTGCAGCCCATCAGTGACGGAGATGTGCAAGCGGCGATCGCGTGCGGCTTTGCCGGCACCGGCACCCACTGCCTGATGGGGATCGGCGCTGCACCGGAGGGGGTCATTTCCGCGGCTGCCCTGCGGGCCCTGGGTGCCCACTTCCAGGGTCAGTTGGTGTACGACCCGGCTGTGGCCCAGACCTCCGAGTGGGAAGGTCTCACCAAGGAAGGCAACCTGGCCCGCCTGGCCGAGATGGGGATCAGCGACCCCGACAAGGTGTATGAAGCCGAGGAGCTGGCCAGCGGTGAGAACGTGATGTTCGCCGGCAGCGGCATCACCGACGGTCTGCTCTTTGATGGCGTCAAGTTTGAGAAGGATTGCACCCGCACCAGCTCCCTGGTGATCAGCACCCTCGACAACACGGCGCGCTTCACCACCACCGTTCACATCAAGGACGGCGCCAAGAGCATCGCCCTGCGCTGACCTGAGCACCTGCTTACTCCATGCACCTCGCCGTCATTGGCCTCAGTCATCGCACGGCTCCGGTGGAGATCCGGGAGCGACTCAGCATCCCGGATCAGACGATGGAGGACTCCCTGCAGCAGCTGCGCAACGACGAGCAGGTGCTGGAGGCTTCCATCCTCAGCACCTGCAATCGACTGGAGATTTACACCCTGCTGCGCAACCCAGATCTGGGAATTTCAGCGGTCGGGACGTTTCTGAGCCGTCACTCGGGGCTGGCGTTTGACGAGCTGTCGCCCCATTTGTTCACCTTCCACCACGAAGAGGCGGTGGCCCATCTGCTGCGCGTGGCAGCTGGGCTCGATTCGTTGGTGCTGGGAGAGGGGCAAATCCTCTCCCAGGTCAAAAAAATGGTGCGTCTCGGCCAGGAGCATCGCTCCGTCGGGCCGATCCTGAATCGCCTGATGAATCAGGCGGTGAGCACCGGCAAGCGGGTGCGCACCGAAACCAACCTGGGCACCGGGGCCGTGTCGATCAGCTCAGCAGCGGTCGAACTGGCCCAGCTCAAGGTGGGTCAGGCCCGCGGGCTCGATCAACTCGTCAGCCTCGATGAGGAGCAGGTGGCGGTGGTCGGTGCCGGTCGCATGGCGCGGCTGCTGTTGCAGCACCTGGCCGCCAAGGGCTGCCGTGGTGTTGTGTTGCTCAATCGCACCTTGTCGCGGGCCGAACAGATGGCCACGGACTTTCCGTCATTGCCGGTGCAGTGCCGGCCCATCGACGATCTCGATCACTGTCTAAGCACCTGCTCGCTGGTGTTCACCAGCACAGCCGCCGAAGAGCCGATCATCGACGCATCGCGTCTGGCGCCTCTGAACCGCCGTTCGAGCCTGATGTTGGTCGACATCGGCGTGCCGCGCAACATTGCTGCCGATGTCACGACCCTGCCCGGTGTGCAGCGTTATGACGTTGATGACCTGCAGGAGGTCGTCAATCGCAACCAGGAAGCCCGCCGCGAAATGGCCCATGAGGCTGAGGCGATGCTGGCCGAAGAGGCGCGTCTGTTTCTCGAATGGTGGGATGGTCTCGAGGCCGTACCCGTTCTCAACCGGTTGCGACGCCAGCTCGAAGCCATTCGCGAATCCGAACTGCAAAAGGCGCTCAGCCGCATGGGGCCCGACCTCTCGGCGCGTGAGCGCAAGGTGGTTGAAGCCCTGAGCAAGGGCATCATCAACAAGGTCCTGCATGGCCCTGTCACCCAGTTGAGAGCCCCTCAGACCCGTCAGCAGCGCCACGGCGCCATGCGTGCCCTGGCTGATCTGTTTGAGCTCAACGAGGCCACTGAAGAGGCCTGAGCGGCCTGTTTCCGCATCAACGGCTCGCTCTGTCACAGTTCGTGCCGCCCGTCTGCAAAAGGGTCGCGTATCAGGCGCTCGCTCCGGTACGGTCGCTGGACCGACGGCCGACTGGCGCGATGAAACGGGTTCTGGCAATCATTCTTGGCGGTGGAGCGGGCACCCGTCTGTACCCCCTCACCAAGATGCGGGCCAAGCCAGCGGTGCCCCTGGCTGGCAAATACCGACTGATTGACATCCCGATCAGCAATTGCATCAACTCAGAGATCAACAAGATCTATGTGTTGACCCAGTTCAACAGTGCCTCACTCAACAGGCACCTGACGATGACCTACAACCTTTCAGCAGGGTTTGGTCAAGGATTTGTAGAGGTTCTTGCTGCGCAACAGACACCCGATAGTCCCAGTTGGTTCGAGGGAACGGCTGATGCTGTGCGCAAATACCAGTGGTTGTTTCAGGAGTGGGATGTTGATCACTACCTGATTCTTTCTGGCGATCAGCTGTACCGCATGGACTACAGCAAGTTCGTGCAACACCACATTGACACCGGCGCAGATCTCACGGTCGGTGCCCTGCCGGTGGATGCGGCGCAGGCCGAGGGCTTTGGCCTGATGCGCACCAGTGGCGATGGCCGCATTGAGGAGTTTCGTGAGAAACCCAAAGGTGAGGCCCTGGAATCGATGCGGGTTGACACCCAGAGCCTTGGTCTCAGCGCTGAAGAAGCACAGAAGCGGCCCTTCCTCGCGTCGATGGGCATCTATGTGTTCAGCCGTCAGACCTTGTTTGATCTGCTGCACAGCAATCCGACCTCGACCGACTTTGGCAAGGAGATCATTCCGACCTCCTTGGCTCAGGGAGATCGGTTGCAGAGCTTCCTGTTTGACGACTACTGGGAGGACATTGGCACCATCGGTGCCTTCTATGAGGCCAATCTCGCCCTGACCCAGCAGCCCAATCCACCCTTTTCCTTCTACGACGAGAAATTCCCGATCTACACACGGCCGCGCTACCTGCCTCCCAGCAAGATGCAAGATGCCCAGGTGACCGAATCGATCATCGGCGAGGGTTCACTGCTCAAATCCTGCAGCATTCACCATTGCGTGCTGGGGGTGCGCTCCCGGGTCGAAGACGAGGTTGTGCTCCAGGACACCTTGGTGATGGGTGCCGATTACTTCGAATCGTCTGAGGAGCGCGACGTGCTGCGCGAGCGCGGCGGCACTCCTCTGGGCGTTGGTCGCGGCACCACGGTCAAGGGCGCCATCCTCGACAAAAACGTTCGCATCGGTCAGAACGTCAGCATCATCAACAAGGATCGCATCGAAGACGCTGACCGCCCTGAGCTCAATTTCTACATCCGCAACGGCATTGTCGTTGTGGTCAAGAACGGCACCATCGCCGACGGCACGGTCATCTGAACCACAAAGCGATCACAGCGCTTGTGCAAATGCTGACGACTGTGTGACAGCCGGCAATGAACCACTGGTGCCTCAGCCAGGCCTGGCCAGACTGCGTCCATACGAACCGATAGGACGTTCCCCATGGGCAAAGCTCACTTTGGCCTGATTGGCCTTGGTGTGATGGGCGAGAACCTGGTGCTCAATGCCGAGCGCAATGGCTTCTCTTCGGTGGTTTACAACCGCACCTACGCCAAGACCGAGGAGTTTCTGGCAGGCCGTGGAGCCGGCAAGGACATCGTCGGTGCGGCCAGCCTTGAAGACTTTGTCGCGGCGCTGGAGCAACCCCGTCGCATTCTGATGATGGTCAAGGCTGGCCAGCCGATTGACGATCTGATCGCAACGCTCTCGCCCCTGCTGCAGGAGGGCGATCTGCTGATCGACGGTGGCAACTCGCTGTACACCGACACCGAGCGTCGCGTCGCCGAACTCGAAAGCAAAAGTTTCGGCTACATCGGCATGGGCGTTTCTGGTGGGGCTAAGGGAGCCCTCGAAGGCCCCAGCATGATGCCGGGCGGCACCAGGACGGCCTATGAGGCCATCGAGAGCCTGGTGCGCAAGATGGCCGCCCAGGTCAACGACGGTCCGTGCGTCACCTACATCGGTCCAGGCGGCGCTGGCCATTTTGTCAAGACCGTCCACAACGGCATCGAGTACGGCATCGAGCAGATCCTGGCCGAGGCTTACGACCTGATGAAGCGGGTGGCCGGCATGGACGGCACGCAGACGGCCGACGTGCTGGGCCAGTGGAACAGCACCGAGGAGCTGGCCTCCTTTTTGGTGGAGATCACCGAGGTGTGTTTGCGCACTAAAGACCCTGAAACCGGCAGCGATCTGGTCGAAGCGATCGTCGATGCCGCCGGTCAAAAAGGCACGGGCCTGTGGACGGTCGAAAGCGCCCTCAACATGGGCGTGCCGGTACCGACCATTTACGCCGCGCTCAATGCCAGGGTCCTGAGTTCCCTGCGTCCCCAACGGCAGGCCGCCCAGTCGATTCTGGGCGCCGTGGGGCCGGCCAGCACCCCCAGCCACGCCTTCTCCCTGGGGGAGGGCAGCGACCTCAGCGAGCTGCGCGACGCCACGATCCTGGCGGCGATGGCCAGTTACGCCCAGGGTATGGCGCTGCTGCAGGAGGCCAGCTCCCTTCACAACTACAACCTGGACTTTGCCGCCATCGGTCAGATCTGGAAAGGCGGCTGCATCATTCGCGCCCGCCTGCTGCAACGCATTCAGAACGCCTACAGCGCCAACCAGGCGCTGCCGAATCTGTTGATCGACCCCTGGTTTGCCGAGCAGGTGAACCGCCGCATCGCCGGCCTGCGGCGCATCGTTGCCGGTGCGGCCCTGGCGGGCATTCCGGTGCCCTGCTTCAGCAGCACCCTCGACTACATCTGCAGCTACGGCAGCCCAAGACTGCCCCAGAACCTCGTGCAGGCGATGCGCGACTGTTTCGGCAGCCATACCTATGAACGGGTCGATCGCGCCGGCACCTTTCACACCGAGTGGCTGCCATGAGCACCTATCGCCTGCTGGTCTGCCCCAGCGCCGACGATCTGGCCCGCCAGTGCGCCCAGCAGATCGCCAGCTGCATCGATCGCGCCCTGTCTGAGCGCGAACGCGCCCAGATCGCCTTGGCCGGCGGTGAAACGCCCAAGGCCGCCTATCGACTGCTGGCCCGCCAGCATCTGCCCTGGGACCGGGTTGATGTGTTGCTCGGTGACGAGCGCTGGGTCGATGGCAACGACCACTCCAGCAACGCACGCATGCTGCGCGAAACCCTGCTGGCGGCTGGCGAGCCGGGCGCGGCGACCCGTTTTCACCCTGTGGACACTGGCAGCGGTGATGTGAACGCCGGTGCCGCTGCCTATGCCGCCTTGCTGGACACCCTCTGTGCAGGACAACCCCCTCAGCTCGATCTTGTGCTGCTGGGGTTGGGCGATGACGGGCACACCGCCTCGCTGTTTCCCGGCACGGCGGCACCGATGGTGCGTGACAGCTGGACCACGATCGGTGAGGGCAAAGGACTGCCGCGGGTGACGCTCACGGCACCGGTGCTCAGCGCGGCCCGCTCCGTGCTGTTTCTGGTCAGCGGCAGCAGCAAGCAGCAGGCACTGGCCCGTCTGCTTGATCCCAACGAAGATCCAGCCCGCACCCCTGCCCGCCTGGTGCAGCCGGCTAGCGAGGTTCTGGTGCTGGCCGACACCGCTGCCAGCGCTGATCTGCCAGGCTGATCTGCCAGGCTGGGCGACCTGGTTGTCGGTGTGGTTGTGGACGGTAGGCTCCTGTTTAGAGCAGACAGCTTTGCGGGCTGGCACGCCCTCAACGACCCGATCATGGGGGGCCGCAGCAGCGGCAGTGTCATCGTCAACAGCAGTGAAGGACTGCGATTTGACGGCGAGGTGGTCGAACAGGGGGGAGGTTTCGTCAGTGTGCGCTCACCTCAATTCTCACCACCCTTGGATCTCTCGGACTGCAACGGCCTGCAACTCGACATCGCCGGCGAGGGGCGGCGGTTCAAGCTGGCACTGGCCTGCAGCGATGGGGTCGCAGGGCTCACCAATCTGATTCCTGGCGGGCTGCGCTGGGTGCACGAGTTCGACACCGATGCCGTTGGTTTCACCACCGTCACGGTGGGTTTTGAGCAACTGGTGCCATCGGTGCGTGCCCAACCCATGCAACGCCTGCCTCTGGGGATCGTGCCCCGTTTTGATGCGGCACGGGTGACGCGCATCCAGCTGTTGCATTCCAAATTTGATGACCAAGGAGGTCTCAATCAGGGCTTTCGCCCCGGAACCATTCAGCTGGTGCTAAGGCAGATTGCGGCCCTGCCAGCAGGCCATGGCTGAACTGCTCGAGCTGGTGGCCCGGGCCGCCGATCTCTGCCTCAAACCCCAGCGCCATGGCGTTCGCTATCGCGATCAGCCGGCCAACACCGGGGCTGACTGCAGCGACGCCTGTGTGTTGATCGAGGCGCGTGACGCGGCAGGCGTGCGAGTGCCTGATGCCGATCTCGAACTGGAGATCTACCGCAGTGGCGGGGAACTCAATTTGGTGCTGTCCTGGCTGCTTGATGATCAGGCGCCGATGCTCTGGCACGGCAGCCACCCGGTGTGGATGCGGGGTGACACGGGTCTGCGTTGCGAGCGTCCCGCCGGTGGGGCGCCATTGGAGTCGTTGTGCCGCCGCCTGCGCGCCCTGCTGGATGCCGGCGCAGCCACTCACCTGAGCCGGCTCGACTAACCGGATGTTGACCGGTCTCAGTCGGGCAGGTCGGTGACGGCCCCGATGCTGCTGCTGCTGACCAGGCGGGCGTACTTGCCGAGCACTCCGGTGCGGTAGCGCGGCTCGGGCCTGACCCAGGCGGCGCGGCGGCGGGCCAGCTCGACGTCATCGACATTGAGCTGAATCAGCAGTTGATGGGCATCCACCGTGATGCTGTCGCCCTCATGCACCAGTCCGATGGTGCCACCCACGGCTGCCTCGGGGGCCACGTGGCCCACGACCATGCCGTAGGTGCCGCCCGAAAAGCGGCCATCGGTGATCAATGCCACCGAATCGCCCAGACCTTCGCCGATGATCGCCGCTGTAGGAGCCAGCATCTCGCGCATGCCGGGGCCACCGACGGGACCCTCATTGCGAATCACGACCACATCACCCGCCCGGATCTGCTTGGCGAGGATCGCGGCCAGGGCTGCTTCTTCGCTTTCGAACACCCGCGCCGGACCGGTGACTGAAGGGTTCTTGACTCCGCTGATCTTGGCCACACTGCCCTCGGAAGCGAGGTTGCCCTTGAGGATCGCCAGGTGACCCTTGGCATAGAGGGGGTTGCTCAGGGGGCGGATCACCTCCTGGTCGGCGGGAGGGCTGCTGGGCACATCGGCCAACACCTCGACCAGGGTCTTGCCATCGACGGTGCGGCAGTCGCCATGTAAGAGGCCCCCGTCGAGCAGCAGCTTCATCACCTGCGGAATGCCACCGGCATTGTGCAGATCAACGGTGACGAAACGGCCGCTGGGCTTGAGGTCGCAGATCACCGGCACCCGCTGACGGATGGCCTCAAAGTCGTCGATGCTCAACGGCACCCCGGCGGTGCGTGCCACCGCCAGCAGGTGCAGCACCGAGTTGGTGGAGCCGCCGACGGCCATGATGACGCTGATGGCGTTCTCAAAGGCCTCGCGGGTCAGCAGGTCGCGGGGCCGAATGTCCTCGGCGATGGCCTGCACCAGCACCTCGGCGCTACGGGCGGCGCTCTCAGCCTTTTCCGGGTCTTCGGCGGCCATGGTCGAGCTGTAGGACAGGCTGAGGCCCATGACCTCAAAGGCAGCGCTCATCGTGTTGGCGGTGAACATGCCACCACAGCTGCCCGCCCCAGGGCAGGCATTTTTCTCGATCGCGGTGAGCTGTGCCTCGTCGATCTTGCCGCCGCTGTACTGGCCCACGGCCTCAAAGGCGCTGACCACGGTCAGGTCACAGGCGCCGAGCTTGCCAGGCTTGATCGTGCCTCCGTAGACAAACACCGCTGGGATGTTCATGCGCGCCATGGCGAGCATGGCGCCCGGCATGTTCTTGTCGCAGCCGCCGATGGCCAGCAGTCCGTCCATGCTCTGGGCGTTGCAGGCCGTTTCGATCGAATCGGCGATGACCTCGCGGCTGACGAGCGAATACTTCATGCCCTCGGTGCCCATCGAGATGCCATCGCTGACGGTGATCGTCCCGAAGGTCTGTGGCATGGCCCCGGCGCGTTGGGCCGCTTGCTCAGCGCGCCGCGTCAGGTCGTTGAGCCCGAGGTTGCAAGGCGTGATCGTGCTGTAGGCGTTGGCAATGCCG
>VGQR01000037.1 GCA_016882345.1 Cyanobacteria bacterium K_DeepCast_35m_m2_023 | reverse complement strand
TGCTGCTGCGGGCCAAGACAGTGAGCGCCACCACCCCATCGGTCTCGCCGAACAGCTGACGCAAGGTCTCGGCCTCAAAACGCTCGTGCCAGCTGCGCACCGGGCTGAAATCATCGTAATCAGGAACTGGAATCAGATAGGGCAGCTGCTGGGCCCAAAGGTCACCGCTGGCTTCGGTGCTACCGCCGGCGCTGCTGTGGAAGACCGCTTCGATCAGGTCGCCCCGGTAGGTGAGCACCTGAGCGCGGGTGGCCGCCACCGCTTCGCGGGTGGAGTCGGTCTCGCTCTCAAGGCCGCGATACATCTGAGAGCTGACGGTGGACCGCAGATCAAAGGGTTGGGCGGGCTTGCGCTGGCGCAAGGCATAGGTGCGCGCGGCCACCGCCTGGGCCCGCAGCGCTGACTGGGGCCAGCCTGAAGGCATCTCGCTGCCCACCACGCTGGGCAGGTAGAGCTCGAGCGGCAGGTGATTGATGGCCTGCAGCCCCAGGGCCTGACGGCGGATCTGCAACCGTCCGCGGTACTGCCGCTGCTGCAGCACAACCCGAGCGTCTGGGGCGGTGGGCTCAAGCCAGATCTCGTTGACGCCCTCCTGGCCCTCGGCAGCCGGCGAGGGGGGCCTGATCACCCCCTCGATCGACCAGCGCAGCCCGGCTCCCCCAGCGGCATCAACCTGCAGCAGCAGCGCACCACCGGGCTCCAGCACCCCCAGAACCCGCCCGGACTGGTCTGACAGTTGCAACGGCTGACCGGCCGCAGCAAGGCTCAGCGCCCCCCCCTCAAACAGCAGCACCCGGACCAGCGGCTCGGCCAGCGCCGGCGACTCGGCCGCCAGCGACGGTCGTTCGAGCTGGCGCGGCGCCGCGGCCAGCTGGGCCTGCGCCGGAAGCCACGACCCCGATGCCAACAGGGCCAACGGCCAGAGCTGGGCGATCACAACGGGCAGGCGGGGCGGGTTCACCGCAGATCAACGGCAGCAGCAGCCAATTGTGACGGCCGTGGCAGCATGCGCCAGAGGTTGGACGGGCGTGCAGGTCACCTTTCTGGGCACCAGTTCGGGCGTGCCGACACGAGGCCGCAACGTGTCGGCTGTGGCGCTGCGGCTGCCACAGCGCAGCGAACTGTGGTTGTTCGACTGCGGCGAAGCCACCCAACACCAGTTTTTGCGCAGCGAGCTTCGGGTCAGCCAACTGCGGCGGGTGTTCATCACCCACATGCACGGGGATCACGTGTTCGGCCTGCCAGGACTGCTGGCCAGCCTCGGCTTGGCCGGCACCTGCCCCGGCATTGACCTCTACGGGCCCGATCCCCTGCGCGACTACCTCGAAGGGGTGCTGCGCACCAGCTCGACGCGGATCGGCTACCCCCTGCGCACCCACAGGGTCAGGCAGGCGGCAGCCAGCGGCGCCGTGCTGCTGGACGATGACGACATCAGCGTCCGCTGCACGCCCTTGACCCATCGGGTCCCTGCCTACGCCTACCGGGTCGACCAAAAGCCCAGGCCCGGCCGTTTTGATGTCGAGCGCGCCCGCAGCCTCGGCATCCCGCCGGGGCCGATCTACGCCCGGCTCAAAGCCGGCCAGGACGTGACACTGGACGATGGCCGCATCATCAAGGGATCCAGCCTCTGCGGACCCGAACGCCCTGGCGCCAGCGTGGTCTATTGCACCGACACGGTGTTCAGCGAAGCGGCCGTGGCGCTGGCCCATGGGGCCGACCTGCTGATTCACGAGAGCACCTTTTCCCATGGGGAAGCCGAGATGGCGATCGCCCGCCAGCACTCCACCAGCACAATGGCCGCCCAGACCGCCTTGGAAGCAGGGGTCAAGCAGCTGGTCCTGACCCATCTGAGCCCGCGCTACATGCCCGGCAACCCGATGACCCCGGATGACCTGGTGAACGAGGCGCGCGCCATTTTTGCCAACACGACGGTGGCCAAGGATTTTCTGAGCATCGCCGTGGCGCCCCTTGAACCAGAAGCTGCTGAGTAGGCCTGCAACAGTTCACGTGTTTCTGACCCGGGGGACCCTTCTGCCGTGATACAAGGTCTCCATTCAGGCTCGTCCCATGGCCCGTCTCCTCTCGACCGCTGCCCGCGCTGTTCTTCGCGCCCTGCTGGTGCTTCCCCTGGCTCTGCTGCTGTGCACCGGCTTTGCGGGTCAGGCCCTGGCTGCCCAATGGAGCGCCGATCAGCTCACCGTGCCCGCCACCCCAGACGGCAGCCAGGTGACCTTCAGCGAACAGGAGATCAAGTCTGGCCGCAAGCTGTTCAACAACAGCTGCGGTGAATGCCACGCCGGCGGCATCACCAAGACCAACCAGAACGTTGGCCTTGACCCCGAGACCCTGGCCCTGGCCACGCCGTCTCGCGACAACGTCGAAGCCCTGGTCGACTACATGAAGGACCCCACCTCGTACGACGGTGAGTACAGCATTGCCGATGTGCACCCCAGCCTGCGCAGCAGTGACGTGTTCGTGAAGATGCGCGATCTCAACGATGACGATCTGCGTCTGATGGCCGGTTACATCCTGGTGGCCCCCAAGGTGCAGGGCATCCAGTGGGGTGGCGGCAAGATTTACTTCTGACCCCCATCTCAGCCCAGTCCGCGATGCCCTAGGCGTCGACACCACAGCCCGGCCGTTCAGCGACCGGGCTTTTTGTTTGCCCTACCGGTTCGTCATGAGCTTGTCACTGGCCCAGCGCTCCCTGCTTGAGGCCATGGGAACCGCAGCACTGGCCCACTGCATCACGCTGTTGAGCCACAGCGACCTGTCGCGCTTTGCCCAGGCCTGCACAATCGGCCTGATGCTCAGCCTGCTGATCCACCTGCTGGGGCGATTCACCGGTGCCCATCTCAATCCGGCGGTGACCCTGCTGCTCAACCAGCGGCGTTGGGGCTGGAAGGGCGTGTTGCAGCCAGCGGGCCTGCTGGAGACCCTGGCCTACGCCTCAGCCCAGATTGGCGGTGCCATCGTGGGTTTCTGGCTGGATCCACGGGCATCAGCGGGACAGCCGCTCGTCGTGGATGGCTTTGCCTCCGAGCTGACCTACAGCCTGCTGCTGTTCGGCCTCATCCTGATCTGGAGCCGGGAGGGGCGGCTGTGCCCCTTTGCCCAACCCCTGTCGGGAGTGGTGATCGGCGGCGGTGTGGCCGTGCTGGTGCTGCTCGGTGGATTGAGCGGTTCGGGCTTTACAACCCCGCCATTGCCATCGGGATGATCAGCCTCGGCAAAGCCGGGGTGTTGCCGATGATCGCAGCCGAACTGCTGGCGGCTGGGCTGCTGCTCAGCCTGGGCTCAGGCTGGAGTGCGGAGTCGCGTTAGCTGGCAGCATCGATGCTGGCTGCTTGCTGTACCACCACTCCTGCAACTCGGACGAGAGCCGCTGCGGAAACAAGGTGATCACGGTGCGGGTCGGGCGGGTGCCTGGCTGCAGCAGCTCCACGGCATACGAAGGGCAACGCCGGGACGCCAGATCGGGCACAAAGCGACGGCCGATGCGACGCCAGCTGGGCTCCTTGCTGCGCCAGGCCAGCCGGCAACAGGGCCACGGCAGCTCTTCGCGATCAAACAGACGGCAGCAGGGCCCCAGGACCCGGTAGCTGTACTGGCCGCCTGGACTGGTGTGTACACTGCCGTGCGCGAGCAGAAGCTGAACCGGGGTCAATGCCAGCGCGACCATCAAAATTGCCACCCCGCAGGGTGGCAGAGATGGGGTGAAGGAGCAAGCAGATCCCGGGTGATAGGGACGAGCCAACGGCCGCCCGTCTCACCCGTTATTGGATCAATACAGCTCTTCTTCGGCGTGGGTGTTGATGGTGCAGTCGCTGGTGGGATAGGCCACGCAGGTCAGCACGAAACCGGCTTCGATCTGGTCATCGTCAAGGAAGCTCTGGTCGCTCTGATCAACGGTGCCAGCGGTGATCTTGCCGGCGCAGGTGGAGCAAGCACCAGCACGGCACGAGTAGGGAAGGTCGATGCCCTGCTCTTCAGCAGCGTCGAGGATGTACTGGTCTTCGGGAACCTCGATGGTCTTGTTGAGGCCTTCGCTCTCGTTGATGAGGGTGACCTTGTAGGAAGCCATGAAAGGAATTGGGGCTCACAGGCACCCGGTGACCGGGCCTGTAGGACCCGCCATTCATACATCGCCCAACGGCCATTCCCGTCGATTTTGTCCGCGGGGGCCGAGAAGCCCAATCAAACGCGGATCACCGATCAGCGTGACTTATGCAACAACAGCAGCCCCCAGGGGGCCTGCTGCGCCTTGAGCTCGGCCTGCCACCCCAACGCCGCCAGCACCTGCTGCAACCGGGCTGCCTGATCCACCAACAGGCCGCTCAGCAGACCGACGCCGCCCGGTGCCAGCAGGGTCACGAAGCTGGGGCTCAGGGCCTCGATAACCGGCGCCAGGATGTTGCACAACAGCAGATCCGCCGGCCCCTGGGTCAGCAGGGCGGCCAGCTCGGCGGCTGAGCCCTGGACCACCGCCAATTGGGACGACAGGCCATTGAGCGCAGCGTTGTCACGGGTGGCGGTCACCGCCAGCGAATCGGTGTCGGCAGCGGCGACGCCAGCAGCCCCCAGGCGCAGGGCGGCCAGTCCCAGGACTCCGCTGCCACACCCCAGGTCGGCCACCTGCCAGCCGCCGAGCCGGCCGTCCCGTGCTCCGGCCAGATCCTCGAGGGCTTCAAGACACAGGCGGGTGGTGGGATGGCTACCGGTCCCAAAGGCACTGCCGGGATCCATGCGGATCTGCAGACGCGCGTTGAACTCACTGGGGCAGTCGAGCCAAGCCGGCAGGATCAGCAGCCGCTCGCCGACCGGGTCGGGTTGCCAGTGCTGCTTCCAGGTGAGGCTCCAGTCTTCGTCGGCCTGCTCAGACCAGCTGATCACTGGCAACGGCAGGCCAAAGGTGGCTGCCAGCGGCGTCAGCGCCTCAGGCAAGCGGTCCCGTTCGCTGGCAGGCCACTCGCTGGCCGGCAGCCAGGCGACCAGTTGACGCTCCTGGGGTGCCTCGGGCTTGTGCTGCAGAGCGACGCGATGGACGCCCAACTGGGGCAGCTTCCACAGCAGCGACTCTTCGAGTTCGGCCGGGGCGGCCATCTCCAGCCGCCACCAGGTCAGCCCCATCAGAGGGTCACCGGGTGGGCCTGCTGGATGCCGCTGATGGCATGGATCGAGGCCAGCAGGTCGGCCGGAATCGGATCGTCGATGCTGAGCACCATCACCGCATCGCCGCGCACGATGCGACGACCCACCTGCATCGAGGCGATGTTGACGTTGTGCTCGCCCAGCAGCGAGCCCAGCTGACCAATGATCCCGGGCATGTCGCGGTGACGGGTGAACAGCATGTGGCGACTGGGGGCCACGTTCACTGGGAATTCGTCGATCGTGACCACGCGCAGATCACCATCGGCAAACACCGCGCCCGTGACGCTGTGGCTGCTGTCGCCGCTGCGGCAGACCAGCTGCAGCGAACCACCGGCAAAATCCCGGCTCGAATCGTCCTTGACCTCGAGCACCTGAATGCCCCGTTCCTTGGCCTCGAGACTGGCGTTCACATAGTTGATGCTGTCGCCCAAGGCGGTGGAGAGCACCCCCTTGAGGGCAGCGACCACCAGGGGCTGGGCCGGATGGGCGGCAAAATCGCCCTGCAGGCGCACCTCGAGCGCGTCAATGGCACCGCCACCCAGTTGACTGACCAGCTGCCCCAGGGTCTCGGCCAGCTGCAGATGGGGCTTGAGCTGCTCCATCACCTCCGAATTGAGACCGGGGATGTTGACGGCGCTGCGGGCCGGCAGGCCCAGCAGCACGTCACGGATCTGCTCGGCCACATCGATGGCCACGTTCTCCTGGGCCTCTTCGGTGGAGGCGCCCAGGTGGGGCGTCAAGATCAATCGTTCCTTGACGCTGCGCAGGGGCGAGTCCGCCACCAGCGGCTCCTTGGCGAACACATCAAGGGCTGCACCGGCGATGGTGCCGGCCTCAACGGCTTGGGCCAGGGCTGCTTCATCGACGATGCCGCCGCGGGCACAGTTCACCAGCCTTGCGGTGGGCTTCATCGTGCGCAGCAGCTCGGCGTTGACCAGGTTTTCGGTCTCTGGAGTGCGCGGCAGGTGCAGGCTGACGAAATCTGCTTCGGCAAACAGATCCTTCAGCGGCGAGAGGCGGACCTGCATCTGCTGGGCCCGCTCAGCCGACACGAAGGGGTCGTAGGCGAGCACCTCCATGC
Organism: Cyanobacteria bacterium K_DeepCast_35m_m2_023; assembly: GCA_016882345.1. The sequence goes on along the minus strand of VGQR01000037.1, from coordinate 5,398 downwards.
CCATGGCGCGGGCCACGCGCGCCACGTGGGAGCCGATCTTGCCGAGGCCGACCACACCAAGCTTCTTCTTGTAGAGCTCGTTGCCGACATAGGTTTTACGGTCCCAGCCTCCCGCCATCGTGCTGGCATGGGCGTGGGGCACGTAGCGCGACAGCGCCATCATCAATGCCAGGGCGTGCTCGGCCGCGGCGATGGTGTTGCCCTCAGGCGAGTTGACCACCAGCACCCCGCGCTTGGTGGCGGCAGGCACATCGACGTTGTCGACACCGACGCCGGCACGGCCGATGATGCGCAGCTTGTCTGCGGCGGCGATGATCTCGGCGGTGACCTGGGTGCCCGAACGAATCATCAGGGCGTCGTAGTCGCCGATGATCGCCGCCAGTTCTGCCGCAGGCAAACCCGTGCTCACATCCACCTGGGCCACCTGGGAGAGGATGTCGATCCCCGTCTGGTCGATGGGGTCGGAAACAAGAACCTTGGGCATGCCCGGCGCTGCGGTGGAGATGGCCGGAGGTGCAGTGTAGTGAGCAGCGAGAATCGGGGACTCAATCAACGGGCCTGAACCTTGGCGACGCGGGTGGTGGTGGTGTTCAAGCAGCGTGATCAGCTCGAGCGCCTGCAACAAAAACTGGCCGCCAGCGAGCCGCCCCTGGCCCGGCTGATCGCGATCGGCGCCGAGGCCACGGCTCTTGAAGCTGTCGATGAGCTCAACCCGGCCACGATGCGGCGGCAGCGCCAGCGGCAGATGGCCCTGTGGTTGGTCCCCTTTGGCTTCCTGGCTGGTCTGACGTTCACCTACATCACGGATCTGGACACCTTTGCCATTGCCGGGGCCTGGAGCCAGCACCTGCTCGGCGGCGTGGCCGGCATGATTTCAGGCTGGATGGGCAGCTTTGCGGCAGCGGCCAGTGTCAGTTCAGACCAGGACGACCGCATCCGCGGTCTGCGCAACCGGGTGGACGAGGGCAACTGGCTCCTCTTGGCCGAAACCCTGCCGGGAATCGACATGCCCTGGACCGCCCTGCAACAGGCCCGCCCCGTGGCCGTGGTTCGGCTGAACGACGGCTGATGCTCGAATTGGTCATCCAGCAGGCCGAGAAAGCCCTGCGCAGCTGGGAACCCCAGTGGACCATGTTTCTCGATGGAGCCCTGTTACATCAGGCCTGCGCCGAACTGCAACGCTTCGGCGACCTGCAGGTGCACCGCTGGGGTGGCTACGCCGGCGCCGAGCGCCAGCGTCTGTTGCTGGCGCGCAGCGAACTGTGCCTCGAACTCGATGAGCAGCGCAACCGTGACCTCGCCGGCCTGGAGCTGCTGGGCAATTTTTTGTTTGATCCAGCCGAGCCCGAAGACTTTCGCCAGGGGCTGCTGGCCAGCGGCCTCGCAGCGGGCCAGCTGGGGGATGTTTGGCTGCGGGGAGACCGAGGAGCCCAGGCCATCGTCCTGGCTGGGGCCTCGCCACAGCTCGATGGCCCCGCGATGACCATCCGCAGCGTGGCGGTGGACGTGCGCACTCGCCCCCTGGCCGAACTGCAGTTGCCCGCCCCGCGCCAACCCCGCCGCTTGAGCACGGTCGAGGCGTCGCTGCGACTGGACGCGGTGGGATCAGCAGGGTTTGGCCTCTCCCGCAGCCGCATGGTGGCACTGATTGACCAGGGTGCGGTGCGGCTGAACTGGCAGCCCATCGGCAGCGGCAGCAAGGAGCTGCGCTGCGGTGACCGCATTCAGCTGCAAGGTCGCGGCGAGCTGGTGCTCGAAGCCGCTGTCCTCACCAAAAAGAACCGCTGGCGCGTCGAGCTGACACGCATTTGAGGCGGCAGCAATGGCCTGACGGTGGCAGGTCGGGCTGCTAGGTTTCGCTCGACCGAGTGCCCAGACGGCGGCTCGGGCTCAGCGGGCGATTAGCTCAGAGGTAGAGCACTACCTTGACACGGTAGGAGTCACTGGTTCGATTCCAGTATCGCCCACTTTCTTTTGTCAGATGCCTTCCAACCCAAGCGATCTGCAGGTTGTGATCGGATTGGGGCGATCGGGAGTTGGCGCCGCAAGGCTGTTGCGCGCTCAGGGAAAGCGCGTGTTGCTGCTGGAGCAGAACCACAACCCCCAGCTTGAGCTGCGTGCTCACCAGCTGGAGGCTGAAGGCGTCAACGTGCAGCTGGGCTGCGATCTGACGGCAGCGGAACTGCCCCCCCTGGCGGGTCGTCCCCAAACGGTGATCGTCAGTCCCGGCATGCGCTGGGACCACCCCCAACTGGAGCGCTGGCGCCAGCAGGGCGTCGCCATCGAGGGCGAGCTGGTGCCGGCCTGGCGAGCCAGTCAGGGCGTGCCCTGGATCGGAATCACCGGCACCAATGGCAAGACGACGGTGACCCACCTGGTCAGCCATCTGCTGCAGAGCCAGGGCATCGATGCACCCATGGGCGGCAACGTGGGCCATTCGGCGGCCGAACTGGTGCTGCAGCGCTGCCAGGGCAATGGCCCCCGGCCCCAGTGGCTGGTGATGGAGATGAGCAGCTATCAGATCGAAGCCGCCACGGAGATCGCCCCCCAGATCGGCATCTGGACGACACTCACCCCTGATCACCTCGAACGCCACGGCAGCCTCGATGCCTATCGGGCGATCAAGCGGGGGCTACTGCAACGCAGCAGACTGCGCATTCTCAATGCCGACGACCGCGATCTCAAGGCCCAGGCCGCCAGCTGGGATGAGGCGTTGTGGATCTCAGCGGCCGGAGCCCACAACCTGCCGGCGCACCATCAAGCGGCCCTATGGATCGATCGGGGACGCGTCTGGCAGCGCCGCAGCGATGGCAGCACCAACGACCTGATGGCCGCCGATGCCCTGGCGATGCCGGGCGCCCACAACCGCCAAAACATGTTGATGGCGGTGGCCGCCGGACTGGCCGCCGGTCTTAGCCCGGCACAGCTGGCTGAGGGCCTGGCCCGTTTTCCGGGGGTCCCGCACCGCTTGGAACGGATCCGAACGCTCGCGGGCGTGACCTATGTCAACGACAGCAAGGCAACCAACTATGACGCCGCGCAGGTTGCGCTCGAGGCCTTGGCTGGGCCCTTGCTGGTGCTTGCCGGCGGCGAAGCCAAAATCGGAGAGGCCCGTGGCTGGGTTGAGGCCCTGCAGCGCCAGGCCGCGGCGGTGATCCTGTTCGGTGCTGCGCAACAGCACTTCGCTGAGCTGCTGCAGCAAGGCGGCTACAGCGGTGTTGTGCATCGGGTCCCATCGCTAGCTGAAGCCGTTCCTCTGGCGCTGAGCATCGCCCCCAAACACCACTGTCAGGCGGTGCTGCTGTCACCGGCTTGTGCCAGCTTCGACCAGTACAGCGACTTCGAGGCGCGGGGGGACCATTTCCGCGCCCTAGTCAACGCGCTCTCAATCAGTGGCCACTGAGTTGGAGATAGGCCGAAGCGCCGATGCACACGGCCAATGGCACCGTGGCAAACAGGCCGACCCCCAAGGCCAAAACGCCGACGGCGCTGATGGTGCCGATCACCACCAACAAGGCCGCCACATCAAACCAGTGGGGGGTGACCATGCGCCGGGCGCCTGACATGGCATCGAGAAAGGCCACCTTGCGATCGACCAGCACAAACGCGGCAAACCAATAGCCGACGGACAGGTAGATGCCAGGAATGCCAAACGCCAGCAGACCCAGCAGGATGGCGATCGCCGCAAACACGTGCAGCCCCAACAGATTGAACAGCTGGCGCGTTTCGGCAAACAACTGGCCAAAACGGAAGGTCTGACCGCAGGCCGCCATCAGACCGCCATTGATCAGGGCCAGATTGCCGATCAAATGAACCAGGACCTGCAACAGCAGCACCAGGCCGTAGACCAGCAGCAGCCCCCAGTTGGCAGAGGCTGCTGCTTCGAGCTTGAGATTCAAGGCCGAACCAGCCAGCACCAGCAGGGCCAGCACAATCGCATAGGCGATCGAAAAGCCAACCAGCACAACGGCATTGCGGCCAAACCCCTTGGCGCCGTTCTGGATGATGGGTCCGTATTGCATTGGGACGTGGTTGTGATCAGACCGATTCTGCGATCGGTTCATCGGCCGTCAATCCTGCCCGGTCGGAACTGAAACAGCGTTTAGCATCAGCAGCAATCCGGCAACACTGCGACAGGCGATGGCGTACTGGCTGATGAAGAGCGAGCCCGATGCCTACAGCATTGACGACCTGGCCCGGGAAGGCACCACCCTGTGGGACGGCATTCGCAATTATCAAGCGCGCAATTTCATGCGCACGATGCGCAGTGGTGATCAGGCATTCTTTTATTATTCCAATGCTAATCCTCCCGGCATTATCGGTTTGATGGAGGTGATTGAAACGGAGTTGATCGATCCAAGCCAATTCGACCCAGCATCAAACTATTTCGACCCTGCAACCTCCCCCGAAAAGCCGCGCTGGGATTGCGCCCGACTGCGGTACCTGGGCCGCTTTGCTGCGTTGCTGAGCCTGGAGGAACTGCGCCAGAGTTTCAGCGACGAGGAACTGGCCGTCGTGCGCCGCGGCAACCGTCTCTCGATCCTGCCGGTCCCCGAGCCCGCAGCCCAGAGGCTGCTGCAGAAGCTTGGACCGCTGCAAGCCTGATCACGACGTCGATGCCATCCCTGAGGCCGATCGCCAATGAACCCATCGCGATTCGATCCGCCCTTGAACAAGGGTGGGCAGCCTTTCGCCGCAATGCTCCGGTTCTGTGTGGCCTGACGCTGCTTCTGGGCGGCCTCAACCTGCTCAGCTGGCTGGTCTATCGCCAGAGCGGGGGGCTGCTGGAGGGTGGCCGACCCCAACCGTCACTCAGCGAACTGGGACAGGCCACAGCAGCGTTGACGGCCTACCTGGTGAGTGGGTTCTGGCTGCTCACCGGGCTGATTCGCGGCGCTGATCGCGCCCTTGATGGTCACCAACCCAGCTTGCGCGACTTGCTGCGCTTCGACGGCCTGGCGGTGGCCCGATTGGCCTGGAGCCTGTTGGTGCTGCTGTTAACCCTGGCTCTGGTTCAGCAGAGCGGTGAGGTGAGCTCCTGGCTGCTCACCCTGGTGATGCCGACGTTGTCACCGCTGCCGATCTGGGCAGCGCAAGCGGTGGTGATCTACGTCCTGGCTGATCAGGTGCTGCTCCTGCCGATCACGGTGGTCGGTGAGCAAGCGGGACTGGCCGCGTTTGGCAGCGGCCGTCGCGCCACCGACCCCCATTGGCTGCAAGCGCTCGGTCTGCTGCTGGTTGTGGCCTTGATGCTGCTGGCCGGGTTTCTGTTGTTGGTGGGCCTCGCTGCAGCCTTGCCCTTGGCGCTATGCACGCTGACGGCGGCTTACCGGCAGTTGTTTGTCATGCCGATCAGTTCGGCCCCGCCCCAGAACCGGCGTTGGCCTGGAAACAGGTT
>VGQR01000036.1 GCA_016882345.1 Cyanobacteria bacterium K_DeepCast_35m_m2_023 | reverse complement strand
GGCCACGGGCTGGCTCACGTTGTGCCGCTCGATCACATCGCGCAGCACCGTGCTGTCCACATAGCCGGCCAGCAAATGGGCGCGGAATCGCGCCTCCAACCCCTGGGCCTCCGGAAAACCGCCCACTGTCAGATAACTCAGCAGAGCCTGCTGCAACAGGGAGCGTTGGGCTGAACTAAGCCGCTGCCCTGGCTCTGGCTCCAGTCCCTGATGACGCAGCACCTCCCGGAAACTGAAGGGATACACCGTGCAAGCCAGGGCCCGGCCGCGCATGCTCGAGGCGATTTCAGTTGAGAGCATCTGGGCCGAGGAGCCTGTGATCACCACATCGATCGGTTCGCTATCGATCACGCGACGCACAAAACTTTCCCAACCGGCGATCAGCTGGATTTCATCGAGAAACAGGCAGGCCCGCTGGTCCACTGGCGGCGATCGCCACTCGGGCGCCATGGCAAACCAACACTGCAGCAACTGATCGAGCAGTTCAGGGCCGCAGCCCGCCAGTCGTTCGTCGTCAAACGACACCAGCGGCAGCGCCGAACGGGGCAAGCCAGCGGCCAGGCCCACGTGCACCTGCTGCCAGAGCAGACAGGTTTTGCCGCTGCGGCGCATGCCAAGCACCGCCACCGCCTTACCAGGCAGGTGCGGCCACCAGACATCACGGGCTGTCAGAGCAGGCAAAGGCCGCTCGATCGCATCCGTCAGCTTCTGCTCCAGCAGCCAATTCATCAGCGAACAATCTCTAGCTGTTCTTTCTAGAAGGTCAGTTTATGCGCATTCAGACCGTATGACGAGGACAGTTCATCCCAAGCGCCAGGGTCGGCAACGACACCACCGCCAAGGTGCTGGCCCGGGGCCTAGGGGTGTTGCCCGCCGACAAGCAGCTCAAGGAGCTCAAGGGCTGGCTCGCGCTGATGGCCGCCCAGATCCCCGGTGCCGCGACACAGACGAACATGTCCCGAAAAAATCCGTTAAAATCTGAGAAGTTCTGTAACGTATTCCCAATGGGTGAGGTGATCGAGCTCGGCACCGGGATGGGCAGTGGATTTGGGCTAGTCTCGGCGTTGTTCAGCCTCGCAGCTCTCGGTCTTTATGCCGTGATGCAGGGCAGCAACGAAAATGACGATGACGATTCATCACCCGGTGGTGGCCTGATGCAACCCGTTGCCGGGGCAGCCTGAGGCTCCCCCCTGGGTTTTTGGCATTGGCTCGGCGTCAGCTTTGCTTCTGCTCGCCGCCCTCCGCTGCCACCCCCAACGCCTGGCTGTCCAACGCCTGTTCATAGGCCCTAGGCACCAGCCATAAAAACAGCGTCCACCAGAGGAACACCGCCCCGAGCACCAGGGTCGTGAGCCACCAGAGGTGCAACAGCAGCCAGCTGATGGCAATGGCTACCATTCCGCTCGCCACGATGGTCCAGGGCTGGCACCACCACGGCTTGCTTTGCCAGAGAGAGCGAGACGGTTGATCCATGGCAGTCATTGTCGGAGCAGTGTGCACATGCACAATCCATCGATTGAGGCGCGCAGATCAGCTGATGCGCGCCGATCAGCCAACCCCGCTGATCGACCAACCTTGACGATTGTGATCCAGTGATGCTTGCCATGGGCGAACCAGCCTCTCGTCGTGCTCGCCTGCCTCCACTCAACGCAGGCATTTGGGACGGCTGCTTTGTTCGCCTCGATGCAAGGGGCTGCGAAGTGGAACGCTTCGCCAGCCACCTGGCTGTGGCCGATCGCGAAGGCATGGTTCATGCCGACCTGACCAACCGCAACAGCGGCAACGTGCGCTCGATGCAATTTGCCGAGCCACCTGCCGAGATGCAGATTAGCCCCGAAGGCCATTGGAGCCTGGGGCCGGATCGCATCGGGGCCTGGTCATGGGTCTGCGAGCTGTGCCTGGTCTGGGGTGAGCGGCGGCGGCGGATCGTGGCCAGGCACAACACCACGGGCCTGGAGTCCCTGGTGCTGGTCTGCGAAGCCAGACCCGGTTTGTCGGACCAAGCCCCCCCTGCTGCGTTGCAGCTGTCAGCGCAGGCTGTGGACCAACAGCGCAGGCAGTGGACTGTGGCGAATCCGGTGACCATCCAGGTGATCACCATGGGCAACCGCAGCGTCGGTGCAGCCGAGGGCGTCAGACTCGATTGGCAGCCAGAGCCTGGCGTGACCCTCTGCCTCGAACGGCGGTACGACGCCTACGGACTGCTGGTGCCCCTGACCCCGATCGCCTCTAGATGAGGCTGTCCCCCAACCCCGAACTCAGGGTGAGGGGTTGGGGGAGACAGGCAATGAGGTTGCCGCAGACACGTTGGCCGACCCGGGTTTGTAAGCCTTCTCGACCGTTCCGGCGCCACGCACCCGTTTGACTAGGGTCGTTTCGGCGACGCGGTACTGGCTGTCCTTGCGGGTGCCCAGGTCTTCAAGACGCAGGCGTTGTGCCTCACGATCGCCCATCTTGGCTGACACATCCGGGGAGATGCCGTGCTTGTGGATGTCGCGGCCGCTGGGTGTCAGATATTTGGCGATGGTGACGGTCATGCCTGAGCCGTCGGACAGTCCACGCACCGACTGGACCAAGCCTTTGCCAAAGGTCTTCTGGCCCACCAGAACGGCTCTGTTGTTGTCCTGCAAGGCCCCCGAAAGAATCTCACTGGCGCTGGCCGAACCCTCGTTGACCAGGATCACCAGGGGCTTGTTGGTGAGCGCGCGACCATTGGCCTTTTTGACATCGGTGATGCCGTCACGGGTCTTGGTCGAGACGATGGTGCCCTCGTTGAGCCACTGGCGCGCAATGTCAATGCTGGCCATCAGCAGGCCGCCGGGATTGCTGCGCAGATCGAGAACGTAACCATCGACCTTGCCCTCCAGGTCCTTCAACGTAGCCCGCATATCTTTGGTGGCGTTGGCGTTGAACTGCTTGAGGCGGATGTAACCGACCTTGAGACCGTCGGGAGTGGTGTTGATCTGATGGTCGACAGCGTGCAGCTCAATCCGCTCACGGGTCAAGGACAGCTCCACCGGCTGGCCCTTGCGCCGCAAGCTGAGCTTGACCGCCGTGCCCGCCTGGCCGCGGATCAGTTTGACCGCATCTTCGGTGCTCATGCCCTTGGTGCTCTTGCCGTCGATGGCCGTGATCACATCTTTGGGCTGCACCCCTGCGCGGGAGGCTGGGGAGCCTTCGATCGGTGAGACCACGACCAGCTCCTTGGTGTCCTTGTCGAGACTCAGCTGGATGCCGACACCGGAGAGTTCCCCGGAGGTGTCGATCTGCATCTCCTTGAACTCACGCGGATCGAGAAAGCGCGTGTAGGGGTCATCGAGGCTGCCGAGCATGCCGCGAATCGCGTCGTAGGCCTCTTTGGAGCTGCCATAGCTCTTGGCCAGGACATCCCGGCGCAGGTTGCGCCAACGGTCAGCTGTGTATTTGCCAGTGGTGTCGAGGTAATCGCGAAAGACGATCTGCCAGGTCTGATCAATGACCTCCTTGGGGCTGTCGCTGATGCGGACCCCGCCCACCGGTGCCGTGACCACCTCGTTGGCCAGGACAGCCGTGGCGGCACAGGCGCTCAGGCCAACCATCACCAGCACTGACCTCTTGCCGGCCATCAGCACGAACCGAAAACGTCTGGTTTCAAGCTAGCGGCAGATCTCGCCTCAGGGATCGAGCCAGCGGCCATCGTCCTTGATCAGCTGGATCAGGGCATCGACACCGTCGGCCTCGGGAACGCGGCGAATCTCGTCGCGACCTCGGTAGAGCGAGATCACGCCTGGGGTCTTGCCCACATAGCCGTAGTCGGCATCAGCCATTTCGCCAGGGCCATTGACAATGCAACCCATAACGGCGATGTCGAGACCCGTCAGGTGGGCGGTGGCGCTGCGAACCTGATGCAAGACCTCCTCAAGGTTGAACAGGGTGCGGCCGCAGCTGGGGCAGGCCACGTACTCAACCATCGTCTTGCGCAGTCCCAGGGCCTGCAAAATCGAGTAGCAGACAGGGATTTCCTTTTCGGGAGCCTCGGTGAGGGAGACCCGGATCGTGTCGCCGATGCCCTCGGCCAGCAGCGGCGCGATGCCGGCGGTGCTCTTGACCCGGCCGTAGTCGCCGTCGCCGGCCTCGGTGACGCCCAGATGCAGGGGGTAATGGAACCCCTCGGCGTCCATGCGGTCGGCCATCATCCGGTAGGCCGCCATCATCACGGGGGCGCGCGAGGCCTTCATCGACACCACAATGTTGTGGAAGTCGAGGCGGTCGCAGATGCGGATGAACTCCATCGCGCTTTCGACCATGCCCAGGGGCGTGTCGCCGTAGCGAAACAGCATGCGCTCGGCCAGCGAGCCGTGGTTGACGCCGATGCGCAGGGCCTTGTCCTGCTGCTTGAGCAGCTGGACCAGCGGTGCAAAGGTCTCCTCGATGCGCAGCCCGATCGCGGCGATCTCGGCCTCCGAGAATTCCGTGCGGTTGGGGTCGGGCTTGTCGAATACGAACAGGCCCGGGTTGATGCGCACCTTGTCGACGTGCTGGGCCACCTCGAGGGCGATCTTCATGCCGTTGTGGTGCACATCGGCCACCAGGGGCACCGGCTGGTAGGTGTCGATCAAGCGCTGGCGGATCTGGCCCATGGCCTTGGCATGGGCCAACGAGGGCACGGTGACGCGCACGATCTCGCAGCCCGCCTCGTGCAGGCGGCGGATGCCGGCGGTGGCACCTTCGATGTCGAGGGTGTCTTCGTTGATCATCGACTGCACCACCACCGGGTGGTCGCTGCCGATCCATACATCACCCACGCGCACGCTGCGGGTCTTGCGGCGTTTGAGCTGGGTGTCGTAACGCGGAGTAGCGGCCCAGTCGGCCAAGGGGGCTTGGGGGCTCACCAGGGCGGCGGTCATGGCTGGGCGGGGACCTGACGGTGCAGCAAGGCTGTCACAGCGCGAGGGTCAGTTGGGGATTGCGCGCAGGGCCTGCTGCAACGCAGCCAGATCCTCGCGGGTCTGCCAGCGGGGGCTGCCCTCATCCTCGCGGGCAAAACGCAGCAGATAGGACGGATGCAGGATCGGCAGCAGCCGGCGGCCTTGAAGCTCGGCCGCCAGCGGCCCTTGGGGTCGCTCCCGCCACTGACCCCGCAGTTGGGTGATGCCGCCGCGGATGCCGAGCAGAGCTTCCATGGCCGTGGCTCCCACCAGCACCACCAGGGCCGGATCGATCAGGCGGATCTGCTGCGCCAACCAGGGACGGCAGGCCTGCAGCTCGGCCGCTGTCGGACGGCGATTGGCCGGAGGACGGCACTTGATCGCATTGCAGATGTAGAGGTCCTGCTGGGGATCGAGCCCCGCCTCCCCCAGCAACCGATCGAGCAGTTGGCCCGAGCGGCCGACGAAAGGCAAGCCCCGCGCATCCTCCTCGGCGCCGGGTGCCTCGCCGATCAACAACAGACGCGCATGGGGATTGCCACGGCCCATGACAACCTGCCCACGAACCGTGGCCAGATCGCAACCGTGGCAGCCATCACACTGCTGCCGCAGGGTCTCGAGGTCGAACGGCCGACTCACCATGAGAGCCCATTGTGGTGTGGTTTGGTTGCCGCTTGAACGATCGGGCACAAAGGTGTGCGGCAGGATGGTCCCATCGCCTCCTGCCCCATGCCGGCGACGCCGACATCGCTGAGTTCTGCCGCCTCCATGGGCATCACAACGACCGGGTCGAGCTCCGTGCTCTCGGCCCGGGCCACGGCCCTGCAACCCTCATTGACCCTGGCGATCGCCGCCAGAGCCAAGGCGCTGAAAGCCGAGGGGCGTGACATCTGCAGCCTGAGTGCCGGGGAGCCCGATTTCGATACTCCGGCGTTCATCTGTGAGGCCGCGGCCAAGGCCCTGGCCGCAGGCCAGACGCGCTATGGCCCCGCCGCCGGAGAACCGGCCCTGCTGGAGGCCATCGCCGCCAAATTGAGCCAGGAGAACGGCGTCCCGACCCAGCGCGAGCAAGTGCTGGTGACCAACGGCGGCAAGCAGGCCCTGTTCAACCTGTTTCAGGTGGTGCTGGAGCCCGGCGATGAGCTGCTGCTGCCCTCGCCCTACTGGCTCAGCTACCCCGACATGGCCGAGCTGGCGGGCGCCGCGGTGCGCACCATTCCCAGCAGCGCCGCCGAGGGCTTCCGGCTGCGGCCCGAGGCCCTGGAAGCGGCGATCAGCCCCGCCAGCAAGCTGCTGGTGCTCAACAGCCCCAGCAACCCGACCGGCACGGTGCTGAACCGCGGCGAACTGGAGGCGCTGGCCGCGGTGTTGCGGCGACACCCCCAGCTGCTGGTGGTGTGCGACGAGATCTACGAGTTTCTGGTGGCCCCGGGCCACGCCCACCACAGCCTTGCTGCCGTGGCCCCCGATCTGGCTGAGCGGGTGTTCATCGTCGGTGGCTGCGCCAAGGGCTGGGCAATGACCGGCTGGCGCATCGGCTGGCTTGCCGGTTCGGCTGCGGTGATTCAGGCCGCCGCGGCGCTGCAGAGTCAAAGCACCAGCAACGTCTGCACCTTTGCCCAGTACGGAGCCCTGGCGGCCGTGAGCGGCCCGCGCGACAGCGTGCATGCCATGGCCGCACAGTTCAACCACCGCCGGCGACGCCTGGGCGAAGGCTTGCTGGCGATTCCAGGCCTGCAGTTGCAACAGCCCGAGGGCGCCTTCTACGCCTTTCCCGACGTGAGCAGCTACGGGCTCGATTCGATGAGCCTGTGCAATCGTTTGCTCGACGAGGTGGGCCTGGCGGTGGTGCCGGGGATCGCCTTCGGCGACGACCGCTGCATTCGGTTGTCGTGCGCCGCCGCTGAAGCCACCATCGATGACGGGCTCGAGCGGCTGCAACGATTTCTAGAGGCGCTCTGAGGCTCTCGATTGGGCCTGGGGCACCGGCGAGCTACTGGCGCAGCCCCTGTCACCTTGCATGATGACGAGCTGAAGTCCTGAACCCTGCCATGCCCGCTCGAGAACGTTGGACCACCGTTGCCCTGGGCCTCAGCCTGGCCCTGAGCGCGGTGGTCATTCCCCAGAGCCTGCCCCCCGCCAGCGCCCAGGCCACCAAGCCCGTGCTGCGCATCGGCGCCATTCCCGACCAGAACCCCGAGAAGCTCAACCGCCTCTACGGCCAGGTGGCTCAGCAGCTCAGCACGCAGCTGGGGGTCCAGGTTCAGTACGTGCCGGTGATCGATTACGCCGCTGCGGTCAGTGCCTTTCGCACCGGCAATCTGGATCTGGTCTGGTTTGGCGGTCTCACCGGCGTGCAGGCGCGGCTGCAGAAGCCTGGCGCCCAGGTGATCGCCCAGCGCGACATCGACGCCTCGTTCCACAGCGTGTTCATCGCTAACACCGCCAGCGGTCTCAAGCCGATCAGCACCAACAAGGGCCTGCAGGAGCTCAAGGGCAAACGCTTCACCTTCGGCTCCGAAAGCTCGACGTCGGGCCGGCTGATGCCCCAGTTCTTTCTGCAGCAGGCCGGCGTCAAGCTCAGCGACTTCGCCGGGGGCGCGCCGGGCTTCAGCAGCAGCCACGACGCCACCATCGCCCTGGTGCAGAGCGGGGCTTACCAGGCCGGTGCCGTCAATGAGCAGGTCTGGAAAGCCAACCTGCGCAGCGGCAAGGCCAATCGCAACAAGGTGATCGCCATCTGGCGGACGCCGGGCTACCCCGATTACCACTGGATCGGCCAACCGAACCTCGACCAACGCTTTGGCAAGGGATTCACCGCCAAACTGCGAGGCGCGATCCTGAGTTGGCGACCCACCAACCCCGAGCAGAAAGCCATTCTGCAGCTGTTTGGCGCACAACAGTTCACCGGTGCCAAGACCAGCGACTATGCCCCGATCGAGCGGGTCGGTCGCCAGATCGGCAAGATCCGATGATCAACAGGACGGTGGCCAGCACTGCCCTGTTGGAACTGCGCCAGATCAGCGTCGCCGGCCGCGAGACACCGCGGCTGTCCGCGGTTGATTTGGCCTTGCACCCGGGCGAACGGGTGGCCCTGCTCGGGCCCAGCGGTGCTGGCAAGAGCACCCTGCTCGCGATCGCCAACGGCGCTCTGGTCCCCCAGAGCGGCACGGTGCTGTGGCAGGGGGTGCCCCAAGCCCGCTCTGCCCCAGCGCGGCGGCGGCAACAGCGCCAGATCGGCACCCTGTGGCAAGACCTGCGCCTGATTGAGGAGCTCAGCGTCCAGCAGAACCTCAACGGGGGTCGCCTGGCGCACTGGGGTTGGCCCAGGGCCCTGCTCAACCTGCTGGTGCCGCTCGAGTCCGAAGCCTGCCGCCAGGTGCTGCATCGGCTCGATCTGGACCCATCGTTGCTGGCTCAGCCGGTGTCCGCCCTCTCGGGCGGTCAACGCCAGCGGGTCGCCCTGGGGCGGTTGCTGCGGCAGGACCCGCTGCTGCTGCTCGCCGACGAGCCCCTGGCCAATCTCGACCCGCGCCTGGCCAGCGAGCTGCTGGCCCAGCTGCTGCGCGAAGCGGCACCGCCCCGCGCCCTGCTGCTGAGCCTGCATCGCCCCGATCTGTTGGACGGCTTTGACCGAGCCATCGGCCTGCGAGCCGGCCAGGTTGTCTTCGATCAACCGGCCGCCAGCGTCGACGCCGCCAGCCTGGCGGCGTTGTACAGCGGAGCGAACGGTTGAAACCAGCGGCGCCACTGCTGCCGTTGCTGCCGGCCCTGGTGCTGGTGCCGGTGCTGCTGATGCTGCCGGGCGCCATCCATGGCGGCGGCTGGGAGCTGATCGGTCAGTTCGCGCTCGCTGCCGTGCAGCCATCGCTCGATCCGGTGGTGTTGGCTGCCCAGGTCCAGGGGCTGGGGATCACCTGCGCGGTGGCGTTGGTGGCCTGGGCCTGCAGCCTGCTGCTGGGTCTGCTGCTGGGGGTGCTCAGCGCCCGCGTGGTGTGGCACAGCTGCTGCGGCTGCCAATGGCCTGCCGATGTCGTGGCGCGGCTGCTGGCGGTCCCCCGCTCGATCCATGAACTGATCTGGGGTCTGCTGTTGCTGCAACTGATCGGGCTGCAGAGTGTCGTCGCCGTGGTAGCGATCGCGATTCCGTATGGGGCGCTGGTGGCACGGGTCGTGCGCGATCTGATCGATACCGTGCCGCGCCGCAGCCTCGAGGCCCTGCTGAGCGCCGGGGTTGCCGCTCCGCAGGCGCTGGTCACAGCCCTGGGCCCGCCGCTGCTGCCGGGCCTGCTGAGCTATGGCGGCTATCGGCTCGAATGTGCCCTGCGCAGCGCCACCCTGCTGGGGGTGTTTGGCCTGGGGGGGCTGGGAAACGATCTGGTGCTGAGCCTGCAGTCGCTGCAGTTCCGTGAGGCCTGGAGCGGCCTGTGGCTGCTGCTCGCCGTGATGCTGGGACTCGAATCGGTGCTGGCGAGCCTGCGCCGCCACTGGACGATGCCGCCGCGGCTCCAGCTTGGTCCCCGGGACGGCGGCCAGGCGACGATCGGCGCGCAAGGGCGTCAGATGCTGCTCGTGCTGACGGGGGTGCTGCTGCTGGCCTGGGCCCTGGCCGCCTGGCTGCAGATCGATCCGCGGCAGCTGCTGCACTGGCAAACCCTGCCGCCCCTGCCCGCCGGCGGTTGGCGCCAGGCCCTGGGGCTCAACTGGCTGCCACTGGTGTTCAACACCCTGCTGCTGACCCTGCTGGCGGCGGCCCTGGCCGTCGGCAGCGGACCACTGCTGCTGCTGCTGCTTGCCCCCTGGCGCTGGGGCCAGGGTTGTCTGCTGGGACTCTGGGCCCTGGGGCGCCTGTTACCGCCGCCGCTGACCGCCCTGCTGCTGCTGTTCGTGCTGAAACCAGGCGTGTTGCCGGCGGCCCTGGCTTTGGGGTTCCACAACCTGGGCATCCTCGGCCGGTTGCTGCGCGAAGCCAGCGCCAGCGCCGCGGGCGGGGCCGAAGAGGCGCTGCTGCAGGCGGGCATCGGACCGCGGCTGGCGCTTCTGTATGGCCGCTTCAGCCCGATCGCCCGCTCCTATCTGGCCTACGGGGCCTACCGCAGCGATGTGATGTTGCGCGAAACGGTGGTGGTCGCCCTCGTGGGCGGAACCGGCCTGGGCAGCCAGCTGCGCGAAAGTCTGAGCGCCTTTGCCTGGCAGGAGATCGCCCTGCTGCTGGTCGCCTACGCCGTGCTCACCCTGGTGGGGGAGGATCTGAGCGACCGGGCCCGCAGGCAGCTGCTGGGGGCCTGACTGCGCCAATCCACCCTTGAGCCTCGTCATTCCCAAAAAACTGATCGCCCTCGGCGATAGCGGCGTGTTCGGCTGGGGTGATCCACTGGAAGGGGGCTGGTGCGATCGGCTCAGGCGCCACTGGATGGAGCTGCCGGGAGGCCCCGTGCTCTACAACCTGGGGGTCCGGGGCGATGGTCTGGAGCGGGTCAGCGCGCGCCTGCAGGCCGAAGTCCTCTGCCGCGGCGAACTGCGACGTCAGCGTCCCCAGGGCATCCTCCTGGGGGTCGGGCTCAACGACAGCGCCCGGGTGGGCCGACGCGACGGCCGCCATCAACTGGATCCCGAGGGCTTCCTGTTCGGGCTGGAGCAGTTGCTGCCCCTGGCCCGCAGCATCGCACCGGTGTTTGTGATCGGATTGACACCGGTGTTGGAGCTGGCCATGCCCTACGCCGAGGTGCTCTGGTATCAACTGGCCGACATTCAGCGCTACGAGCGCCTGCTGCAGGAGGCCTGTCAGGAAGCCGACGTGCCATTCCTGCCTCTGCTGGCCGGATTGCTCGACGATCCGCGCTGGGACGAGTGGCTCTGCAGCGACGGCGTGCACCTCAATAGCGATGGGCACCGCCAGCTCTACGAGCAGTTGCGCCGCTGGCCGCCCCTGCTGCACTGGGCCGAGCTGCAGGGCTTGGAGCTGGCCACGCCGCTGCTGGGCTGAGGCGGCAGGCCAGGGATCACTCCAACGGGTGAGTGAGGTTCACCAGCAGGGGTGAGGGCAGAGGCCGCCCGGCAGGCGGACCGTGAAACCACGAACCCACTGCCGCCATGGCCCTCTCCACCGCAACAGCCGCAGCACCGGCAAACGCCTCGACCCGGTCGGCGGCGGCGCCACGCCCCGGCAACCACCAGGATCTCGGCAAGCTGCACCGCTGCCGCAACCCCCGCACCCGGCTGGCGCTGCGCAACAAGCTGGTGCTGAACAATCTGGGCCTGGTGCACAAGGTGGCGGCCAGCCAGTGCGGCAAAGGGCAGCTGAGCTTTGACGACCTGGTCTCGGTCGGCAGCATCGGGCTGATCAAGGCGATCGAGAGTTTTGACCCCAACCGGGGCGTGAGCCTGAGCAGCTACGCCGTGCCGTTCATCCGTGGAGCGATGCAGCACGAGGAACGGGACCGGTTCCAACCGATCAAGACCCCGCGGCGGCTGCGGGAGCTGCAGCAGCGCGCCTGGAGTCTGCAGTGCAAGCGCCAGCAACAGGGGCTGGCGCCGCTGGGCGAGGGGGCCCTGGCCAGCGCCCTGGGCTGCCGGCTCGAGCAACTGCGGGAGGCCCACTGCGTGCGGCAGGCCCTGCGGCTGCGCAGTCTGGATGCCCCCCTGAGCGATGCGCCAGCTGGCGAGGGGGCCCTGACCCTGCTCGATCTGGTCAGCAACGCCGTGGCGTGCCGCTGCGCCTAAGGCAGGGCCAGCAAGCCAGCGGCCGCCATGGCCAGCCCGGCGGCGATCGCGGTCTGCAGCCCATTGACGAGCTCATTGCTGAGCCAGCCATGGCGCCGCTGCAGGGTGGCCCCGATGGCACTTTCGATCAAGGTGGCCACAAGCGCCACCAGGGTGACCAACACCACGGCGGCAGGGGTGGCGAGCAAGCCGAGCAGCGCACAGATCAGTGCCAT
>VGQR01000035.1 GCA_016882345.1 Cyanobacteria bacterium K_DeepCast_35m_m2_023 | reverse complement strand
CTGGTCGACGAGCTCAAGGCGCAAGGACGCAGCGCCCAACTGGTGGCCGGCCACAGCGCCGGGGAACTGGTCGCCCTGTATGCAGCGGGCGCCTTTGATGCGACGACGGGGCTGCAACTGATCAAAACCCGCAGCGAACTGATGGCGGCGGCTGGCGGTGGCGCTATGACCGCTGTCATGGGTTTCGAGCGCAGCGAGCTGGACGCGCTGGTGGCCGCAACCGACGGCGTCGTGGTTGCCAACGACAACAGCGAGGCCCAGGTGGTGATCTCGGGCAGCCCTGAGGCGGTCGCCCAGGTGAGCAGCCAGCTGCGCTGCAAGCGGGCGATCCCCCTGGCGGTGAGCGGGGCCTTTCACTCCCCATTCATGGCTGAAGCCGCCACGCGTTTTGCCGCGGTGCTGGAGAGCGTGGCCTTCGCCGACGCCACGATCCCGGTGCTCAGCAACACCGACCCCAGCCCGGCAACCAGCGCCACGGTGCTCAAACAGCGCCTCAGCAACCAGATGACCAGCGGCGTGCGTTGGCGCGAAACCATGCAACGGCTCGCAGCCGAAGGGATCACGACCGCGGTGGAAATCGGCCCCGGCAACGTGCTCAGTGGCCTGATCAAGCGCAGCTGCCCAGGCATCGCCGGCGCCCAGATCGCCAGCAGCGCCGACCTGGGCTTGTGACGCGAGCGATGAACCGACCGGTCAATGCTGTCAAACGGGTGCTGCGGCGGCGCAAACGCGCCGAGCCCCCGGCCCTGCTGAGCACGCCCAAACCCAGCCTGACCTACCGGCTGATCAGCTACCTGCTGGTGTTCCCGATCTACAGGCTGCTGTTTCGCGGCCGCACCGCCTGCAACGCCCACGTGCCGATGGAGGGCGCGATGGTGGTGGTCGCCAACCACGGCTCGCACCTCGACCCGCCCCTGCTGGGCCATGCCCTGGGCCGACCGGTGGCCTTCATGGCCAAGGCTGAGCTGTTCAGGGTGCCGCTGCTGGGACCGATCATCCGGGCCTGCGGCGCCTACCCGGTGGCCCGCGGCGCCAGCGACCGCGAGGCGATCCGCACCGCCACCGACCGGATCGAGGAGGGCTGGGCGATCGGGGTGTTCATCGATGGCACCCGCCAAAGCGACGGCCGTGTCAACACACCCCAACCCGGTGCGGCCCTGCTGGCCGCCCGTGCCGGCGTGCCGCTGCTGCCAGTGGCGATCATCAACAGCCACCGGGCCCTGGGCAGCGGATCCAAACGGCCGCGACTGGTGCCCATCCACATCCGCATCGGCACCCTGATCCCCCCTCCGGCCAGCAAGCGTCGCCCCGACCTCGACGCCACGACGGCGGCCTGCCAACAGCAGATCAATGCCCTGCTGGAGCAGGGCCTGCTCAGCGGGCCCGAGCCCCAGCGACTCCCCCCAGCCAAGGGGGCAGATGCTCTGCCGCCCAGCCCCGCAGATCGTGACCGGTGATCACCCACAACAGTGAGCGCAGTCCGTCAAACCAGACCTTGCGACGGGGCTCGCGCTGGCAGCGGTCACCGCAACTCACCGCCACCGGGCTGAGCTGGATCCCACGGCTTCCAGCCACGAGACGGCCCACCAACAGCGCCCGCTCCATGTGATCGCTGCTGGTGACCAACAGGGCATGGCGGATGCGGGCCCGCCTGAGGTCATCGACCAGTGACGTGAAGTTGGAGACCGTGTCCTGGGCGCGGTAGTCGAGCAGCACCTGGCCGCGGGGCAACCCCTCCCGCTGGGCGAACAGCCACTGGGCGTATTCAGGATTGCTGCCGCCGCTGACCACGACCGGCAACCCCCGCTGACGCGCCAAGACGGCCGCCGCCCGCTCACGGGCAACATCACCCCCCAACACCAAAATCATCTGGGGCTGGGGCGGCGCCGGCCACCACCAACCGCGCGACAGCCACAGCAGGCCAAGCCCAAGGGCCAGCAACAGCCCAAGGCGCCAGGGCAACCGCGCAGACCGCTTGCGGGGCCGCCGTGGTCGGGGTGCGGGGCTCCGCATCACGACTCGACCGGACTGGTCGGATAGATCGGCAGCACGGTCTGCCAAGGGGCCGCGCTGCGGCCGTCGCCAGCACGCCGGGCGCTGATGCGCAGCAACGCCTCGACATCGCCGGGGAGTTGCACCGCGGCCTCGGCAATGGCCACGGTGCCCACCGCCTGCTGCAGCTCGATCTCGGAGCGGAACAGCCGTGGTGGCTGGAGTTCGGCCAGCGCGCCGGCAGCCGATGGGTCGGGACCGTACAGCCCTGCCACCACGCCGCGGCGGGGCAGGGTCTGCTGCAGCCAGGTGGGTTGGCTCAGCTGCAGGCGTGTCGCGATCAGCTGGAAGCTGCTGATGCCATCGAGCGGCAGTCGCAACTGCTGAGCCAGGGTGCGAGCCAGCACCACCGTGAGCCGGGTGCCCGTGAATCCACCGGGCCCGGTGGCCACCGCCAGCCGAGCCAACGCCGGCCACTGGGAGGCTGGCAGCACCTCCTCAAGGCAACTGAGCAGGCGATTGGAGAGGCCACGGCCCAGATCAAAAGCCACCGCCTGGGGCGGCTGCTGCGGCCGGTTCAGATCGAGCAGCCCGACTCCCAGAACGGGGCTGGAACTATGCAAGGCCAACAGCCAACTCATGTGGGCACCGCGTCACCCGGGCGCAGCCGGCTCCAGCGGCCCCGATCGGCTTGAAAGCTGCCGCAAGCCTGCACATCCCACTCGACCCCCACGCTGATGGGCGCAGCCGCGTCGGTCAGCTCGCGAACCTGCACGTGAATCCGGGGTGCATGGGGCTCGAAATCAGGGGAGGGGTTGAGATGGGACACGCCATGTTGGCGCTCGACCGCGTGGTAGGCCTGGCAACGGTCGATCCAGTGGCAATCCACACAGATGCACATGAGGCCGCAGCCAAGCCAGATCCCCATTGTGCCGGCCGATGCCAGGGGAACCGCCACCGTGGTGGCCCAGCTGTGGCAGCGGCTGAATCCGGCTGGCTGGCCCCTGCCGCCCGATGCCCTGCCGGCGGGCACGGCGTTGGTGGGTGGCGCCGTGCGCGACGCCTTGTTGGGCCGGCTGGCCCCCTGCCCCGACCTGGATCTGGTGGTGCCGTCTGGCGCCATCGCGCTGTGTCGACAGCTGGCCCGCGAACGGGGCGGCAGCGCCGTGGTGCTCGACCGCGATCGCGACATCGCCCGACTGGTGCTGGGCGGCTGGAGCATTGACCTGGCCGCCTGCGAGGGCGGCGACCTGGTCACCGATCTGGGCCGACGCGACTACTCCATCAACGCCATCGCCCTGCCACTGGAGCCGGGAGCCGCGCTGCTCGACCCCACCGGCGGATTGCGCGACCTCGCTCAACAACAACTGCAGGCGATCAGCGAGTCGAACCTGCTGAGCGACCCGCTGCGACTGCTGCGGGGCTTGCGACTGGCCTGCCAACTCCGGTTTGCGCTGGCCCCCCAGACGCGGGCCTGGATCGGCCGGCACTGCGGCCGCCTGGCGACCGTTGCCAGTGAGCGCGTGCTGGCCGAACTCGAGAAGCTGGCCTGCGCTCCTGACGGCAACCAGGGCCTGCTCGCCGTGCTCGAGCTCGGTCTGCTGCAGGCCTGGCTCGATCCGCAGACCACGCTGAGCGCGCGGCTGCAGCAGCTGGGTCCAGCCCAGGCCGAGAGGCTCGGGCTCAACCCCGCTGAATGCGCCTGGGCTCTGCCGTTGGCGCGGATGACCTGCCTGAGCGATGCCGCCGGTCTGGAGCGCCTGCGCAGCAGCCGCTCCCTGCAGAAACGGGTGAGCCAACTGCGCCAGGCACTGGCGCTGGTGGGCGATCGCCGCCTCGACGACCTGGCCGAACCAGAGCGCTTTGGTCTGCACCGGCAACTCGAAGCCGAGCTGCCGGCCCTGCTACTGCTGCTGCCAGCAACGCCGGCCCTGCCAGCGCTGCTGCAGCGCTGGAGCGACCCGGACGATCCGCTCTGCCATCCGCGCCCGCCCTTGGACGGTGCCGCCTTGCAGCAGGAGTTGGGAGTGGCGGCAGGACCGCAACTCGGTCAACTGCTGCAAGCCCTCAGCCGCGAGCGCGCCTTTGGGCGTCTGCCAACCCAAGCGAGCCGTGCAGCGGTGCTGGCTGCAGCCGAGCGATGGCTGCGCCAGGCGGGCGAAACCCGCCCAGACGAACCGGCGCCGTGATTAACTTTGAAGCGCAAAGGCGTTACAGCAAGACAGTCCGCCCCCTGCAAGTTCCTTTTCCCTCTCCCTATGAGCGTTCGTCTCTATGTCGGCAACCTGCCGAATGCTTTTGATGCCACCGAGCTGGACGCTCTGTTTGCGAGCGTGGCAGAGAGAGTGCGGTTCAAAGCCGTCAACGATCGTGAAACCGGTGCCTGCCGCGGCTTTGGCTTTGCCAATGTCAACGATCAGAGCGTGGCTGATGCCCTGATCGAACAACTCAATGGCAAGGACTTCGGCGGCAATGCCCTGCGCATCGAGGTGTCCGAACGCCGCGACACCCGCAGCAGCGGCAACGAGCGCCGCGGCCCTGCAACCGCCGGCAGCGTGGCCTCGCGCAAGGCCGTCAACAAAGTGGTGCATGCCGACAGCGTCGACAGCGAAGCTCCCGACCCACGCTGGGCCGGTGAGCTGGCCAAGCTGAAGTCCCTGTTGGCCAATCAAACCGCCGCTGTCTGAACGCCGCGGGTCGAGCCAATACGACTCGACGAGCTGGGCCCGATCTCCCGGCCCAGCTCGTGATCCAGTTGCCTGATTCACCCGTCGGTGGATCAGGCAGCTGTTGTTCTATGGGTTCAGCGGACTTGGGCCACCACGAACGACCAGGGCAGATCGAGCAACTTGCCGGCGGTTGGCACATAGGCCCGCTTGTTGAAGACGTCGTAACCGTGCTGCTCGATCACATCGAGGATGCCCCGATACAACCGCAGCGAGGCCCACACAGGCCAGCGGGCATCGGGCGCCAGCCAGCGCACGCCGGCTTCACTACGGGCAAACCAGTCGCGGGCACGCTGCAACTGAAAGGCCATCAAGCGGCGCCAGTTGTCATCGACCACGCCAGCCATCAGCTGCTGTTCGCTGACTCCAAAGCGCGCCAGTTCGTCGAGGGGCAAGTAGATGCGGCCACGGCCCCGATCTTCGCCGACATCGCGCAGGATGTTGGTGAGCTGATTGGCGATGCCCAGTGCCACCGCCGCCTCAGAGGTGTCGGGGGCGTCGCTCCACGGCGCCGTGGTGTACGCGGGATCGATGCCCATCACCTCCTGGGTCATCAGCCCCACCGTGCCCGCGACGCGGTAGCAGTAGAGCTCCAGTTCCTCGAAGCTGCGGTAGCGCTGCGTCAGCAGATCCATGCGCTGCCCCTCGATCATGTCGAGGTAGGGCTGCAGCGGTTGGGGATAGCGCTCGAGCGTGTCGGCCATCACCAGGTCCAGCTGATCGCGCACCGTGCCCGCAAACAACGCACGCGTGCGCTCTTCCCAGGCATCGAGGCGCGCGGACAGCTCCTCGACAGGACGGGCCTGGGCCTCGGCACTGTCCATCAGCTCGTCGGTGCGCCGACACCAGACATAGATGGCCCAGATGGCCCGGCGCTTGGCCGGAGGCATCAACAACGTGCCCAGGTAAAGGTCTTGGCCCACTGCGCCGTTTCCTGGCGACAGGCCTCGTAGGCCTGCTCCAGGGTGGGCAGGGAACCAACCACAGCAGAGGTGGCGGCAACCACCACGGTCAGGCGACCGCCGCAGCCACAGGGGCTTGCGACTGGGCAGCGTTGACAGCTTGGGCGCAGAGCTTGCCGCTCAGCACGGCCCCTTCCATCGACGCCAGATACCGCTGCATCGTGTAACAGCCAGCCAGGAAGAAATTGGGAATCGGCGAGGCCTGATCCGGGCGCAGCTGCTGGCAACCGGGCACTGTCTTGTAGACCGACAGGGGCGTCTTGACGACGATGGCCTTGCGCAGGCTGGCCTGGTTGTCGCCGGTGAAGTGCATCGGGAACAGGCGCTTGAGCTCCTCCATGGTGGCGGCAACGATGTCGTCATCACTGCGGCCGATCCAGTCCTTGGCCGGCGCAAACACCAGCTCGAGCATCGAGCGGTGGGGGTCTTCGTATTCGCGACAGGTGTTGCTCATGTCGGCATAGACGCTCAGCAGCGGGCTGCGGCTGAACAACAGATGATCGATGTCGGTGAGCTTGCGGTCGAACCACAGGTGAATGTTGATCACCGGCACGCCATTGAGCCCATCCAGTTTCTGGAAGTAGGGCAGCTGCTTCCAGGGCTCAGGCAGCAGCAGCTTGAACGGATCCACCGGCATCGCGCTGACATAGGCGTCGGCGGTGGCGGTGAAACCCTCCTTGCCCTTGATGCCACCAATCTTGAAGCCGCTGACACTGCCATCAGGGTTGAGTTCGATCTCGCGCAGGGGTGTGTCGAGGTGAACTTCGCCGCCGCGGGCCGTGACGTAATCGACGATTGGCTGGCAGAGGCGCTGGGGCGGGTTGCCATCCAGAAACGCCATTTTTGAGCCGTCGCTTTCCTGCAGAAAGCGGTTGAGGGCCGTGAGCACCACCGTGCTCGAAATCTCATCGGGATCGATGAAATTCAGCGCCTTGGCCATGGCGATGAACACCTCATCGTTGACCCGCTCAGGGATGTTGTGCAGCCTGAGCCATTCGCTCCAGGAATACTGGTCGCATTCCTCGACGTACTGCTGACCCCGCAGCATCGCCGGCACCAAGCCCAGGCCGAAGCTGATCTTCTCGCCCCAGGTCAACATGTCGTTGTTGCCCAGAATCGCCGCCACGCCGTTCAACGGGGCCGGGATGTCGGGGAAATCAAAACGGCTGTAGGTGCCAGGCGTCTCCTTCTGGTTGAAGATCATCGAGTGGCTTTTCCACTGCAGCCGGTCCTCGATGTTCAGCTCTTTGAACAGCTGGCGCATGTTGCGGTAAGCGCCAAAAAAGATGTGCAAACCGGTTTCGTACCAGTCGCCTTCCTCGTCCTGCCAGGCGGCCACCTTGCCACCGAGCACATCACGGGCCTCGTAGACCACTGGCGTGTGACCCGCATCGCACAGGTACTTGGCGCACGACAGCCCGGCAAGACCTGCTCCGGCAATGGCGACGCGCATGGATAGGGGACTGGGGATTGCAGGCAACCTTAAAAGGCAGGCCCCGCGCCAGGGTGCCCCTGCGACCGAGAGGGGTTCCTAAAGTTGTGTCTGAAGCCGTCCGTGTGGATCTGCCACCAGGGCGCCCATCCCCGCCGCGCGCACCGCTCGAAGCCCCATGCCCGACGCCACGCTGCTCAAGAGCACCACTCGCCACATCCGCCTGTTCACGGCGCGGGTCGAGGGGGCCGACCTGGTGCCTGACGCCAATCAGCTGACCCTGGATGTGGATCCGAACAATGAGTTTGTCTGGGACAGCGCCACCCTCACCCTGGTGCAGCAACGCTTCCAAGAGCTGGTTGCGGCGAGCGCCGGTGCCGAACTCAGCGACTACAACCTGCGTCGCATCGGCTCGGAGCTCGAGGGATACCTGCGCGAGCTGCTGCAGGCCGGCAAGCTCCGCTACAACCCCGACTGCCGGGTGCTCAACTATTCGATGGGCTTACCGCGCACCCCCGAGAACCTGTGACCCGATCCCGCAGCTCCGCTGACCGTTATCGGGAGTCGCGTTACGACCCACGCGCTGATGACGAACGCGGTTACGACGCACGCGGCAACGAGGGCCGTGGCGGTGATCCGCGCGGCTACCAACGGGGCTACGGCAGGGGCAACGGTGCCGGTGGCGGTGGCGGCAAACCCCCGGGCGGAGGACCCGGTGGCGGGCCACCACTGCAGTTCAACGTCGGCACGATCGCAATTTTGGCGGGGGTGCTGGTGGTGGGCATCGGCATCGGCACCGGCATCTCCAGCACCACCCAGGGGGACCAGGGCAACATCGCCAGCTCCCAGCAGCTCGACATGGCCGTGCCCGATCCCGAGTTCTGCCGTCAGTGGGGGGCCAGCGCCTTTGTGATGGACATCGAGCTGTACACCACCATGAACCCCAGCTCGAGCTTCGTGACCCAGCCGGCCCTCAAGCCCGGCTGCGTGATCCGCCGCGAGAACTGGAGCGTGCTGCAGAAGGAAGGGGCCGTGACCGCCGAGCAGATGCGCCAGTGCAAGCAACGCATGAACACCTTTGCCTACATCGGTTCGATCAAGGACAAGCCGATCGTCCGCTGCGTCTATCAGACCGACACCAGCGAAAACAAGTTCCTCACCAAGGGCGTGGCCGACGACACCGTGGGCATCACCCCGGAAGCCGACCAGTTCTGAGCCCTCTTACTGCTCCTGCTGGGCCTGCTGCTGTTGCAGCGGGCGCCGCAGCGGGCTGTCGGCGCTGGCGAACACAGGCAGGATCTCGCGACGGAAGGCCTCAGAGGCCCGCGAGCAATAGCGGGCCGGGTGGGTGATCAGCTTGAGCTGACGCCGCACCAGCAGGTCCGCCACCTGGGGACGGTGCAGGCTGCCGGCCGACAGTTCCCGTTCGATCGACACCACCGGCAAAAAGGCCGCCCCCAGCCCGCTCTGCACAGCGTTCTTGATCGCCTCAAAGGAGTTGAGCTCCATTTCGATCTTGAGCCGGCTCACATCAAGTCCAGATCGGGCCAGCAACTGGTCGACCATCTTGCGGGTGGTCGATTGGGCATCGAGGCAGACGAATCCGAGGCGGTACAGGTCTTCCTTGGTCAGCTCATTGAGCCGGGCCAGGGGGTGCTTGACCGGCAGGACCAGGGCCAGCTCATCGCTGGCATACGGAATCACCTGCAGCTGCTCGCCCAGTTCGCTGGGCAGCTCGCCCCCGATGATCGCCAGATCGACCTGACCATTGGCCACGCTCCAACCGGTGCGGCGCGTGCTGTGCACTTGCATCTGGACCGCCACATCGGGATACTTTTGCCGGAACAGGCCGATCATGCGCGGCATCAGATAGGTGCCGGTGGTCTGGGACGCCCCCACCACCAGCGAGCCCCCCTTGAGGTTGTGCAGGTCGTCGAGGGCGCGGCAAGCCTCCTGGCACTGGCTGAGGATGCGGTCGCAGTAGCTCAGCAACAGGTGGCCGGCTTCGGTGAGCTGGGCCTTGCGACCACCCCGATCGAACAGGGACACGTCGAGCTGTTTCTCGAGGTTCTGGATCTGCAGGCTGACCGCCGGCTGGGTCACATACAGGCTGTCGGCCGCCTTCTTGAAGCTGCCCTCGCTGGCGATCGCCCGCAGGATGCGCAGCTGATCAAGGGTGAAGGGCAGATCAGCCATTGCGCTGGGAAACCAGGTGCCCCCGAAGGTGCAGCAGGCGTAGGACCAGAACTCTAGGGGCAGTTCTTGGGGTTCTGGTCCAGCTTGTTCAACCGCAGGCCCCAGGCGCCTCGGCTGCAGAATCGACGGCACGGCGACCCATTGCCAACGCACCGATGCCCAGCTCCGAGCACCACAGCAGTTGGGTGATGCTGGCGCTGCTGGTGGCCTTTGCCGTGCTGCACAGCGGCGGCGCCTCACTGCGGGCCTGGGGGGCGGCGCGCCTCGGCGAACGGGCCTGGCGAGTGTTGTTCGCCGCCGTGAGCATTCCTGCGGCAGTGGTCGTGATCGGCTATTTCCTGGCGCACCGCTACGACGGCGTCCGCCTCTGGAACCTTCAGGATCAGGCCTGGATCGTGCCGGTGGTCTGGACCGGCACGGCGATCAGCTTTTTGTTTCTCTATCCGGCGACCTACAACTTGCTGGAAATCCCGGCGGTGCTCAAACCCCAGGTGCGCCTCTATGCCACGGGCATCATTCGCATCAGCCGTCATCCCCAGGCGGTGGGGCAAATTATCTGGTGCGCCACCCACCTGCTCTGGATCGGCAGCAGCTTCATGGTGGCCGCCTGCATCGGCCTGATCGGCCATCACCTGTTTGCGGTCTGGAACGGCGACCGCCGGCTGCGCAACCGTTTTGGTGATGCCTTTGAAGAGCTCAGGGCCAGCACCTCGGTGATCCCGCTTGGGGCGGTGCTCGACGGCCGCCAGACGCTGGTGTGGCGCGAGTTCCTGCGGCCCGCCCAGCTGGGCATCGCGATCGCCATCGGGATCTTCTGTTGGGCGCACCAGTTCATTGGCTTGGGCGCGACAGCCTTCAGCCGCACTGCCCTGGCCCACTGGCTGGCCTGAGCTGGCAAGAGAGTTGCTGAACACCTGTCGACGGCCTTCCTACACTCCGTCCAACTCGCCGCTCCACGGGAGCGCCGCCGGATGCCATCCGCAGCCCAATTCGCCTGGTTGATTCCGGTGCTTCCCCTGATTGGAGCCCTGATCACGGGGATGGGGCTCATCAGCTTCAACCGCACGATCAACCGCCTGCGCAAACCGGTGGCGGTGCTGCTGCTGACCTGCGTGGGTGCGGCAGCGGTGCTCAGTTACGCCGTGCTGGCCGAGCAACTGACCGGGGCTGGCCCCACCGAAGTGCTGTTCAACTGGGCCAGCGCCGGCACGTTCAACCTGCAGATGGGGTTTCGCGTCGACCCCTTGGCCGCGGTGATGCTGGCCCTGGTGACCACCATCGCCCTGCTGGTGATGGTCTATTCGGACGGCTACATGGCCCACGACAAGGGTTATGTGCGCTTTTTCACCTACCTGGCCCTGTTCAGCAGCTCGATGCTGGGCCTGGTGATCAGTCCCAACCTGCTCGAGATCTACGTGTTCTGGGAGCTGGTGGGCATGTGCTCGTACCTGCTGGTGGGCTTCTGGTATGACCGCGATGGGGCCGCCAATGCCGCCCAGAAGGCCTTTGTGACCAACCGCGTGGGCGACTTTGGCCTGCTGCTGGGCATCCTCGGCCTGTTCTGGGCGACCGGCAGCTTCGGCTTCGAAGACATCGGCAGCGGCCTGCAGGCCAGCATTGCCAATGGCACCGTGCCCGGCTGGGCGGCTGTGGCCCTGTGCCTGTTCGTGTTTATGGGACCGATGGCCAAATCGGCCCAGTTCCCCCTGCACGTGTGGCTGCCCGACGCCATGGAAGGCCCCACGCCGATCTCGGCCCTGATCCACGCCGCCACGATGGTGGCCGCTGGGGTGTTTCTGGTGGCACGGCTGCAGCCCGTGTATGCCCCCTTCCCCGAGGTGCAGGCCACGGTGGCGGTGATCGGCACGATCACCCTGGTGCTGGGCGCCTCGATTGCCCTGACCCAGATGGACCTGAAGAAGGGCCTGGCCTACAGCACCGTGAGCCAGCTGGGTTACATGATGCTGGCCATGGGCTGCGGTGCTCCCGTGGCCGGCATGTTCCACCTGGTGACCCATGCCTTCTTCAAGGCGATGCTGTTCCTGGGCTCGGGCTCGGTGATCCACGCCATGGAAGAGGTGGTGGGCCACGAGCCGGTGCTGGCCCAGGACATGCGCCTGATGGGAGGCCTGCGCAAGCACATGCCGATCACCGCCAGCACCTTTTTCATTGGCTGCGTGGCGATCAGCGGCATCCCACCCCTGGCGGGCTTCTGGAGCAAGGACGAGATTCTGGGGGTGGCCTTTGGCCAGTTCCCGCTGCTGTGGGTGGCCGGCTTTGCCACCGCGGGCCTGACAGCCTTCTACATGTTCCGGTTGTACTTCCTGACCTTCGAAGGGCCGTTCCGGGGCGGTGACAATGCGATGGCAGCCCAGCTGCTGGCCGCAGCCGGCAAGAGCGCGGGCAGCGATGACGACGGCCATGGCCACCATCACGCCGACCACCCGCACGAGAGCGGCTGGCAGATGGCCATGCCGCTGGTGGTGCTGGCTATGCCCTCCGTGCTGATCGGCCTGCTGGGGGTGCCCTGGAACAGCCGCTTTGGCCTGCTG
>VGQR01000034.1 GCA_016882345.1 Cyanobacteria bacterium K_DeepCast_35m_m2_023 | reverse complement strand
CAGTCGCCGGGACGCAGCATCGAGACGCAAAAGGAGCAAGGGGTCCTTGCTAGCATCACATCGACTCGGACCCACGCGGCCCTGACGCCTAAATCTGGTCAGGACCGGAAGGGAGCAGCCACACGGATTGCTCAAGGCAGGCGTGGATTCCGGGTCACCCTCTTCGCCAACCGTGGTCTGGGCAACGCTGACCTCGGCAAACTGGTCAACGCCGGCCAACCGGTCAATGCAGGTTGTTGCACCGCTCCGGGGCGGTTGGATTTGATCAACACCACACGGCAGCAGGCCCTGCGACGGCAAGCGCAACGCCCTGCTGTGGCTGTCGATCAGGTCTGATCGGCCGGCTTGCCCTGACGATTGAGCAAAAACGGTGGGATCTTGGCGCCGCGCTCTTCGGGGGCGGCATCGAAGCTGCTGGTGGTGAACAGGGTGCGCTCAGCGCGGTACGGGGTTCCGCTTTCGAAGCCGGTGGCGATCACGGTCACGTGGATTTCACCCTCCATGCGCTCATCGACAACCGCACCGACAATGATGTTGGCGTCGGGATCCACGACGTCGTAGATCACTTCGGATGCCGTGGTCATGTCCTCGAGGGTCATGTCCTTGCCGCCGCTGATGTTGATCACACAGCCCTTGGCCCCGTCGATGCGGGCTGACTCGAGCAAGGGACTGGTCATTGCGGCCTGGGCGGCCTCGACCGCCCGTGAGCGACCCGAGCCGACTCCAATGCCGAGCAGGGCGGTGCCGGCGTCGGCCATCACCGAGCGCACGTCGGCAAAGTCAACATTGACCAGACCCGGCCTGGTGATGATGTCGCTGATGCCCTTGACGCCCATGCGCAGCACGTCGTCGGCGGCGCGGAACGCTTCGTTCAGCGGCGCGCCAGCGATCGCATCACGCAGGCGGTCGTTGGGGATCACGATCAGGGTGTCGACATGCTCGGCCAGGCGGGCGATGCCCTCTTCGGCCTGGCGCATTCGCTTGCGACCCTCAAACCCGAAGGGTTTGGTGACGATGCCCACGGTGAGCGCACCCACCTCCTTGGCCACCTCGGCCAGGATTGGCGCCGCACCGGTGCCGGTGCCGCCCCCCATGCCGGCGGCGATGAACACCAGGTCGGCCCCCTGCAGCGACTGCTGCAGCTCGGCACGGGATTCTTCGGCGGCCTTCTGGCCGATGACCGGGTTGCCGCCGGCCCCGAGGCCACGGGTCAGCTTCTGACCCAGTTGCATGCGTTCGCTGGCTGCTGACTGCAACAGGGCCTGGGCATCGGTGTTGAGCACCCGGTAGCCGAGACCCTTGAGGTCAGAGCTGATCATGCGATTGACCGCATTGCTGCCACCACCGCCGACGCCGATCACTTCGATGCGGGCCGTCTGCGAAGGCACGATTCCCGCTGAATCACTGGCCGAGTGACTGGGTGCGGCTTTGCTCATCAGCGGCTCAATGCCATTGCTATGCGGCTGCATTATGTCGCTCAAAGGCCTAAGGAGTGCCATACCTTGGCGCGTTTACCGCCACGGCGCAACGGCCGTATCCAGGGTTCACCACCAGCGGCTGCGGGCTCAACGTTGGGGAGCTGCCAGGACGGCTGGATTCAAAGGTCCCGGCAAGGCGATTTCGGGATGATCCGGATCGCTGAGATCGATGGACTGCAGGCGAGGCCCCTTGAGCTTGGGCGGCAATTGGGCGATGAGGTGCTCCAGCACCTCGAGTCGGCGCAGCAGTCGATCGTCCACAGGGCCAAAACGAACCGCCCCAAGGCTGGTGGTATCAAGCCAGAGGCTCCCACCCGGCTCGAAGCGGATCGCCTGCAGGCTGCCCCCGAACTGGGGGCGGCGACTGAGCAACAGGGCCAGCGACGGGCGGTATCGCGGCTGCCAGCCCTTGACCACCAGTGTCAGCTGACCCAGGGCGGGGTCGGCCACCAGACCGGCCTGCTGGCGCTGGGTCATCCAGTTGCCAAGGTGATCGACATAGCCCAGCTCGCTGCCCTGCGGGCCGCGGCGTTCGGCCCGGGCCACGGCCCGGCGGTCGACCAACTGAATGCGCAGACGCGCCGGCGCCATCAGCCGTTGCACCTGAACCTGATCGACCGGCAAGGCCTGCGACAGTTCGGCGGCCAGGCGTTTGGGCTGCAGGCTCAACAGCGGCTGCGGAAAACGCAGGCCGGTGACCTGAATCACCTGGTCGGGCAGCACCTGGCGGCTGCCGATCACCTCAACCTGTTGGGGACCTGTGAGCACCCAGCCATAGCGCAGCAATGCATAGCCCAGACTGAGGGCGGCAGCCGTGAAGGCCGTGAACCGCCAGAGCTGACGCAATCGCTCACCACGGCGCTGCTGACGCAGCTGACGCCGCCGCTCCGACTGATTCACAGGTCACAACGGGAGCGGGACATCAGCTCCTCGATCCAGCGGCGCGCCCGTTCGGCATCGGCAAAGGGCAGATCCATTTGCAGACCATCACCAACGAGACGCAGGCGGCAGGCTCCCTGGCTTTCTTCGGTCAACGGTGCCTCGCCCGAGCCCAGGGAGAGCAGCTCGACCAATTCGAGCCTTTTGATCACAAAGGAATCAACGGGCTTGAGCTGCCCCGCTTCAAAGGTGCTCCAGGTGAGCACACCATCCACCAAGCGGGCCGCGCTGAGACCATCGAGCTTGGCGAGTTCGGAGCCTTCGGCCCACTCGCGGAACAGGCGCTGCCGCCGCCGCTCGAGCCAGCCCAGGGCCGTCAGCAGCACAAACACCAGAAGCAGCGGCAGCCACAGCAATCCGTGAGACATGGCGGTTCAGGCGACAGCCCGGCTCTGGTGCCATTCTCTCGCCCCCTGCAGCAATTCGTGCAAAAGCGTTTCGAGATCGACGCCGCTGGCGGCCCAGAGCATGGGGTACATGCTCAGGCTGGTGAACCCCGGCAGGGTGTTGATTTCGTTGAGCCACAGGGCTTCGTTCGCGGCGTCATAAAAAAAGTCGACCCGCGCCAGCCCCTGGGCCGCCACGGCCCGAACCGCGGCGATGGCCATGGCCCTGGCCCGCTCGACCACGGCCTCGGGCACTGGGGCTGGAATCACGGTGTGGCTGCGGCCGTCGCTGTACTTGGTCTCGTAGTCGTACCAATCGGCATCGAAGCAGATTTCGCCGAGCACCGAGGCCTCGAGCGGCTGGACACCGCCACCGCGCACGGCGCATTCGAGTTCGCGGGCCACCACGCCCTGCTCGACCACGATGCGCGGATCGAGAGCCGCAGCCAGCTCGAGGCCGCCGCGCAGCTCCGATCGGTTGCTGGCCTTGCTGATGCCCACCGATGAACCCAGGTTCGCCGGTTTGATGAAGCAGGGGTAGCCCAGCTCCTGCTCGAGGCGATCGAGCAGGGCCTCACCGCTGGGCGCCGTCAGCGCGCTGGCCTCAACGGCGGCGTAGGCGACCTGGGGCAGCCCCGCCGCCGCAAAGGCGGCTTTCATGGCGAGCTTGTCCATGCCTAGGGCCGAACCCAGCACCCCCGAGCCCACAAAGGGTCTGCGCATCAACGTGAACAGGCCCTGGATGGTGCCGTCCTCGCCGTTGGGGCCGTGCAGCACCGGAAACCAGACCTCAACCGCCAAAGCGCCCGCCGGAAAGCCAGCAAACCCGTTGCCCGGCTGGGCCTCTCGGCCCGCAGCATCGAGTTGGGCCTCGCTGGCCGCAATGCCCTGCTGCAGGACCTGATCGGCCAGATCGCTGCCCCACCAGCGCCCCTGGCGATCGATGTAGAAGCTGGAAACGCTGTAGCGCGCAGCGTTGGCACCGCTGCGCAGACCGGCGGCGACGGTGGCCGCCGAACGGATCGACACCGCATGTTCACCCGAATCGCCACCAAAGATCAGGCCGACGCAAATCGGCGAAGCGGGGGCGCTGGAACTCATCGGGGGCGACGCGGTCAGGCCAGTGTGCCGCTCAACGAGAAGGCGCGCACCTGCTCGATGCGCACATCGACCAGATCCCCCGGCTGCCACACCCCGCCTGCCGGGTTGGCGGCTGCGAAGAAGGTGAGCCGGTTGGTGCGGGTGCGCCCCATCACCTGGCTCGGGTCCTTGGGATTGGTGCCCTCGACCAGCACATGTTCGCTGCGACCGGCATAACGGGCGCTGCGGGCTTTGGCTTTGGCCTCGACCAGGGCATTGAGTTCCTGCAGACGCTCGACTTTGACCGTTTCGCTCAACTGGTCGGGCCAGTCAGCGGCGGGGGTGCCAGGGCGGGGCGAATAGGCGGCGGTGTTGACCTGGTCGAAGCCGATCTCGTCGACCAGAGCCAGGGTGCGGCGGTACTGGGCATCGGTCTCGCCGGGGAAGGCCACGATCACATCGGCACTGATCGCGGCATCGGGCATGCGCTCGCGAATGCGCTCGATGATGCGGCGGTAGCGGTCGACGGTGTAGCCGCGGGCCATCGCCCGCAACACCTCGTCGTCACCGCTTTGAAAGGGAATGTGAAAGTGCTCGCAGACCTTGGGTAGATCGGCGCAGGCGTCGATCAGGCGCTCGGTGAAATAACGGGGATGGCTGGTGGCAAAGCGGATGCGCTCGATGCCCCTGACGTCATGGACGTAGCGCAACAGATCGGTGAGGGTGTGCTGGCGACGGCCTTCGGGGGTGATGCCGGGCAGGTCACGTCCATAGGCATCGATGTTCTGGCCCAGCAGGGTGATCTCCTTGTAGCCCTGCTCAGCCAGGCCCTCGATCTCCAGCCTGATCGCCTGGGGCAGACGGGACTGCTCCCGTCCCCGCACCGAGGGCACCACGCAATAGGTGCAGCGCTCGTTGCAGCCGTAGATGACATTGACCCAGCCGCACACCTGGCTGTCGCGGCGGGCGGTGGTGATGTCCTCAAGAATGTGGTGTTCATCGGTGGCCACCACCTGCTGGCCCTGCTCCACCTGGGCCAGCAACGTGTCGAGCCGGTTGGCGTGCTGCGGCCCCATCACCAGGTCGAGCTCGGGCACGCGGCGCAGCAGCGACTCGCCCTCCTGCTGGGCCACGCAGCCGGCCACCACCAGGGTGAGGTTGGGGTTGGTGCGTTTGCGCTGGGCCTGACGGCCCAGATAGCTGTAGACCTTCTGTTCGGCGTTATCGCGAATCGTGCAGGTGTTGTAGAGGACCAGATCGGCCTCGAGTTCAGCCGCCGCCTCGCGGTAGCCCATCGATTCAAGGATTCCGGCCATGCGCTCGGAATCGGCCTTGTTCATCTGGCAGCCGAAGGTGGTGATCCAGTAGCTGCCCCTGCCGCCGGCGGCAACTGGGGCAACACCAGCAGCGGGGGTCGTCGAGGTCAGGGAGGCGGTCATGGCCCAGAGGCAGTGGTCTCAGTGTCGGCCATCGCGCTCGACGCATGGGCCGCGGCTCTATGTCAGCGTTGCCAGGCAACAGAAGCGCCATGCAGCTGCGATTGTGTCGCCTGTCGTTGACCAAGGCGGTGGCCTTGGCCATCAGCCGCGGCAGCAGCCGCGGCAGCGAACACCTGCTGCTGCAACTCGAACACAACGGCATCACCGGCCTGGGCGAGACCGGCGGGTTTGACACGGGCCACCGTCGCTATGACAGCGCGGCGATCGCCGCAGAGCTGGACGCTTGCGCCCCACGGTTGGAAGCCTCAGCAGCTGCACTGAGCCCCCAGACCTGGGAGCCGCTGCTGGCGGATCTGAGCCCGCCAGCCCGTTGCGGTCTGGATCTGGCCTTGCATGACTGGTGGGGCAAGCAGCAGGACCAGCCGCTGCACCAGCTCTGGGGGCTGGATCCGGAGGCCTGCGTCGCCACCAGCGTCACCCTGGGACTGGGGACGGTCGAGGCGGTCCTGGAGCGGCTGGAGCGCTGGTGGCACCTGCTGCCCGCCAGCCGCATCAAGCTCAAGCTGGGCAGCCCCGACGGCCTCGAGCACGACCGCGCCCTGGTGCGGGCGGTGCGCGATCGCTTGCAGCAACGCAGCCAACACACAGGCCAGGCCCATGAGCTGCAGATCGATGCCAACGGCGGCTGGACCCTGATCGCCGCCAAGGCCATGGCCCCGTGGCTGGCCGAGCACGGGGTCGTGCTGCTGGAACAGCCCCTGGCCCCAAGCAGCGATGTGCAGGCCGACACGGCCGGCTTCGCCGCCCTCAAACCCCACTGCCCTCTGCCGCTGGTGGCCGACGAGAGCTGCTGGAACCGGGACGATGTGCTGCGCCTGGCACCCCACGTCGATGGCATCAACATCAAGCTGCTCAAGAGCGGCGGCCTGGGCGAGGCCCTGGCCATGGCCCACAGCGCCCGCAGCCTGGGGCTGCAGCTGATGTTGGGCTGCTACGGCGACAGCAGCCTGCTCAATGGGGCGGCAGCCCAGCTGCTGCCGCTGGTGCAGTGGCCCGATCTCGACAGCCATCTCAACTTGATCAACGATCCCTTTGCCGGGCTCGAGCGATGCGCAGATGTGCTCACACCGCCCCGCGGGGCGGGCCATGGCATGCGCTGGGCCGCTTCCACAGATCCGACTCCGTTGCCAGGCTGAGAGCCAGCACCGAGGCCCATGGGCAATCCCGCCGTGTTCACCGCCGACCAATCACTGGTGCTGCTGCTCCATGGCGGCACGACCAATCTGAGCGGCAAGACCGGTCTGGCGATGCTGCGCTACAGCCGCAACCCGATCGTGGCGGTGGTGGACCCCGAGCAGGCGGGTCGCTCGCTGGCGGTGATCTGTGGCATCGACCACCCGGCAGCGGTTGTGGCCTCGCTCGACGAGGCCCTGGCGCTGGGCATGGCCCCCGATGTGGCCGTGATCGGCCTGGCCCCCTCGGGGGGCCAGCTGCCTGAACCGATGCGGCGCGATGTGGCGGCGGCCCTGGCCGCGGGGTTGAGCGTCGCCAACGGTCTGCACAGCCGTCTGGGCGACGATCCCGAGCTAGCGGCGCTGGTGCAACCGGGCCGTTGGATCTGGGATCTGCGCCAGGAGCCCAAGGCCCTGCGGGTGGCCGCCGCCCGCGCCGCCGCCCTGCCCTGCCGCCGGCTGCTGGCGGTGGGATCGGACATGGCCGTGGGCAAGATGAGCGCCTGCCTCGAGCTGCAGCTTGAGGCCAGGCGGCGCGACCTCGATGCCCGTTTTGTCGGCACCGGCCAGGCCGGCATCCTGATCAGCGGCAGTGGCGTAGCCCTCGACGCCGTGCGGGTCGACTACGCCGCCGGTGCGATCGAGGCGGCGGTCCTTGAGGCTGCCACTGGGGCGGGCCCCGAGAGCTGGATCCTGGTGGAAGGCCAGGGTTCGCTGGCCCATCCGGGCTCGACCGCCACACTGCCGCTGCTGCGCGGCAGCCAGCCCACCGAGTTGCTGCTGGTGCATCGCGCCGGCCAACGGCACATCAAGGGACTCGAGCAGCTGCCGATCCCACCCTTGCCCGAGCTGATCAGCGCCGTCGAGGCCCTGGCTGCCCTGGCCCGGCCCGATGGGTTGCGGCCACGGGTGCGCGCCATTGCCCTCAACACCGCCCTGCTCACTGTGGCGGCCGCCGAACAGGCCCGGGGCGAGATCGCCGCGGCCACCGGCCTGGTCTGCCACGACCCCGTGCGCGATGGCGCCGCACCCCTGCTCGAGGCTCTGCTGGCGGCCGAGCCGGGCCTGCCATAAAAAAAGCCGCAATCCGCTCTGGATTACGGCTTCAGCATGCAAGGGCGAGCGAGGGGATTCGAACCCCCGAGTGGCGGCGCCACAAGCCGCTGCCTTAACCGCTTGGCTACGCCCGCCGCGGCATGCTCAACCTACCAAAGGCCGATGCGGCAAGCACCCCTCCCAACACAGGGAGGCTGCCCAACAGTCTGAAGCTCAACAGACTGACGGCAGTGGTGCCATCGCTGCATCTGGCCCATGCTGTCCATCGAAGAACTGGCCTGTCTCGACCTGCACGCCTGGTTGGGAACCCAGCAGGCGGTGGCCGAGCAACTGGTCTCCAGTCAGAGCAGGATCTGCCGGATCGCGAAGCGCAGCTGCCATCGGCTCAACGAGTTGGGATTGACGCTCACGTCGCGCAGCCACCCCGTGATCGCCGATGACCAGGGGTTGTTGGCGCAATTGCGCACGATCCACCAGGCGCTGCGGTTTCATCAGCAGCGAGGCCTGCGGCTGCAAGCCACTACCTGGCTGCGGCATCTGGCGCTCGAGCCCGTCCCTTGCAACTGGGTGGTCAACCCCGCTCCGCTGCACGGAAGCAACAACTGCGCCAGCCTTGCCCTGCTGGAGGAGCGCGTCATCGATGCGGCCCCGATCACCGGTCCGGAAGCCGTAGCGGACGAGCACCCCCAGCTGTGCTTTATGACCTTGAGCCGCAAGCCGCTGCAGATCCTGGTGCACCGTCAGCACTGCCTGGCCAGGGACAAGGGTCTGACCATCGGTGACATTGCCGACAACAGCACGCTGACCCATTCGAGCTTCATCAACCCCGGATGCCGCCGCATCCTGGAACGGATGGACGCCGCGATGATCGCCTCGGGGGGGCGGCCATGCCGACGACTCGAGAGCGCCGCGGCACGCCTGTATGGCAACGCGATGACGTGCCTGCTCAAACCGGAGCTCGTGGCCCTGGATTTTGAGACGCCGTACACGAGCGCTGATGTGGTGGCCGTGCACCACGACTGGTCGACTCACCCCGCACTTCGCGCGTTGCTGACACTGTTACGAGAGCGTCTGAGCCTGCTTCGGAAACGAATCCCATCGCTGGATTTGCCGTCATGATGTGGCCGCCATCGGGGCTCTGGAGGTCCACAGGTGAGGTTTCGCAGGCAATATGCACTGGTGCTGGCCGCCGTTCTGGCAGCAGCCACCTGCGGACTGGCGATCACCAACCCCAGCCCCCGCGACTTCGAGGAGTTTGCGGCCTCGCAACTGGTTGAGCTGATCGACCAGGAGCTGTGCCAGAAGCCGTCGCTGCCGCTGATGTTGCAGCTGGTTCTCACCAACTGCCCCGCCATGGTTCAAGCCCAGCGCCAGACCCTGGGCCGCATCGCCCGTGAGCACAGCAAGCGGGTGAACATCGGCATCGCCAGCGTGTACAGCACCCGCTTCGGCGGTCAGCAGCTGCTGCCCAACTGGCGGGTTCCCCAGTACGCCGTCACAACGATCGCCGCGGCAGGGACTTTTGTGGTGTTGAACGCCACCAGCACACCCTGACGATGCGCCTGCGGATCCCGCGCAGCCTGATCGATGCCCGCCAGATCGACCTGCCGCCGGCCGATGGCGACGGGTTGGTGACGGTGCAACTCAGGCTCGATGGCCCACGGGTTGCCGCGATCGACGCCGACGCAGCCTCGCGACCTGGCGAGGTGGCGCGGCCAGCAGCACCGCTGGCGATCAGCTGCCCCAGCGAACCCCACGCCCACCTCGACAAGAGCTACAGCGCCGCAGACGTTGCCAACCCCAGCGGCGACATGGCAGCTGCCCTGGCCGCCAACCTGCGCGAAATCGCCCAGCGCAGCGCCGCCCAGGTCGAGCAACGCAGTGAGCGTGCCCTGCAGCAGGCCTGGCAGCACGGTCTGCGCGCCATCCGCAGCCACATCGACAGCGGCAGCGGCGCGGCCTCGGCGGCCAGCTGGGACGTGTTGCGCGAGCAACGACGGCGCTGGGCTGGGCGCGTGGAGCTGCAGCTGGTGGCCCTGGTGCCCATTGCGTTCTGGCTGGGTCCCGAGGCCGAGCCCCTGGCTGCGCAGGTTGCCGCAGCCGGGGGGCTGCTGGGCGGGGTGCTGGGACCGCCCTTTGACCACGCCGGCGGCGACAGCCAGGCCCTGCACGCGCTGCTGACCCTGGCCGAGCGCCACGGCTGCGGCATCGATCTGCATGTTGACGAAAGCGAAACCGCCCCAGGGCTGGGGGTCAGCCGCATCGCCCAGGTGGCGCGCGAGCGGCGCTCCGGGGTGCCGATCACCTGCAGCCACGCCAGCAGCATGGGTCTGCTGGAGCCGCGTCGCTGCGCCCGGCTCGCCGAAGTCATGGCCGCTGCAGGGCTGGCCGTGGTGGCCTTGCCGCGCACCAACCTATGGCTGCTGGGTCGCCGCCAGGACCAGACCCCCTGCCTGAGGCCCCAGGCCCCGATCCGCACCCTGCAACGGGCGGGCGTCGCCGTCGCCGTCGGGGGTGACAACGTGCAGGACGCCTGGTTCCCAGGCGGCGACTACGACCCGATCGACCTGCTGCGGCTGTGTGTGATCAGCAGCCATCTCGATCCGCGCCAGCGGCAGGGGCTGGCGCCGTTCACCACCGCCGCAGCGCGGGTGATGGGGCTCGATTGGGATGGGGTGCTGCGCCCAGGGGCCCCGGCCGATCTGCTGGTGCTCGAAGCCAGCAGCTGGGGTGATGTGCTGGCACGGCCGCCCGCCAGACGGGTGATGCGGGCGGGTCGCTGGCTTGCGCAGCAACCGCCTCTGCAAGGCTTGGCCCCATGAGCCAGCGATTGCCCGAAATCCCGTCGGCCAGCAGCATCGAGCAGCTGCGCCAGCGGCTGTTGGCACAGCATCCCCAGCTGGAGTGGGTCGGCAGCGATGACCCAGCCAGGCTGCAGAGGCTGTCGCGCGATTATTACGACTATTCGCCGCTGCTGCGGCCCCGCTTCGACGGATGCTGCGCCCAACTGGTGCTGCGGCCCACCCAGATCGAGCAGGTGATGACGGTGGCTGCCGCCTGCGCCACAGCGACGATCCCGCTCACCTGCCGCGGCAGCGGCAGCGGCAACTACGGCCAGTGCGTGCCGTTGGCAGGTGGAGTGGTGCTCGACCTGTCGGGGCTCAACCAACTGCGCCGGCTCGACCCCGACACGGGCATCGTCGAGGTGGAAGCCGGTTGCCTGATGGGCGAACTGGAGCGTCAGCTGACGACGCAGGGGCGGGCCCTGCGGCTGATGCCCAGCACCGTGCGCAGCGCCACCATCGGCGGGTTCATCGCCGGCGGCTCGGGCGGGATCGGCTCGATGCGCTGGGGCTTTCTGCGCGATGCGGGCAACCTGCTGGGTCTTGAGGTCGTCACCGTGGAACCGGAACCGCGATTGCTGCGGCTCGATGCCCAGGGCAGCGAAGCGCTCAACCATGCCTACGGCACCAACGGCATCATCACGGCCCTGCGGCTGCCGAGCTGCGAAGCCGTCGATTGGGTGCAACTGGTGGTGGGTTTCGCAACGTGGGATCAGGCCCTCGCCGCCGCCCAGCACCTGCACTGCCCTCGAGCTCAACAGCCTCAACCTGCTCGAAGCGGCGGTGGCGCGGCAGATGCCCTGGCCAGTGGGCTGCCCGCAGGCGGGCGACGAGCACCGGCTGCTGCTGCTGGCCGCACCCGCCGCGCTCGCAACCTTGCCGGGGCTGATGCGCCTGCTGGGCGGTGAACTGCTCTGGCAGCAGTCGCAGAACGGCAGCACAGGAATCCCGCTGCGCGAACTGGGCTGGAATCACACCACCCTGCACTGGCGCAGCCACCACAGCGACTGGACCTACCTGCAGCTGCTGCTGCCCCAGCCCGAAGGGCCCTGTCTGCACGCCCTGCGCCAGCGCTGGGGCGACAGCCTGCTGTGGCACATCGAAGCGGTGCGCAACCAGGGGGCCCCGCGGCTGGCCTGCCTGCCGCTGCTGCGCTGGCAGGGTGCCGAAGCGCTGGAGCGTCTGATCGCCGACTGCCGGGAGCTCGGCGCGTTTCTGTTCAACCCCCATGTGATCACCGTCGAAGACGGCGGCCTGGGGGTGGTCGATGCCGACCAGGTGGCTGCCAAGGCGCTGTATGACCCCAAGGGCCTGCTCAACCCCGGCAAGCTGCGGGGTTGGCTGGAGCGTTAACAGCCCAGGCTGATCCGCGTGTCCACGCCGGTGACGGGGTTGGTGCCCTCGGCGTCGCGGCAGAG
>VGQR01000033.1 GCA_016882345.1 Cyanobacteria bacterium K_DeepCast_35m_m2_023 | reverse complement strand
GCGCAGCTGCTGTTCAGCTGGTTCGTCCTGGGGTTGGTGGCCCTGATCCCTTCGCTGCTGCCCACCTTGCTGGCTGCGTTCACACCGGAGGCGCAGCGGGGTCGCATGCTGGGCACTATCATCAGCGGCCAGTTTAGCGGGATCCTGCTGTCACGCACCTTCAGCGGCCTGCTGGCGCAGCAGTGGGGTTGGCGCACGGTCTACGCCCTCTCGGCTGTGGGGATGCTGGCGGTGTCAGTGCTGTTTGTCCGGAGGCTGCCGGCCACCGATCGCCGCAGTTATGGGCAGCTGCAGCGCTCCCAGCTGCGGCTGTGGCAGCGCTTTGGTCTCCTGCGCCGCTCCTGTTTCTGCCAGGCCTTGTTGTTTGGCTGTTTCATGGCCCTGTGGAGCTCCATGGCCCTGCACCTCGGTGGGCCACCCTGGCGGTTCGGGCCCGCGTGGATCGGCAGTTTTGGCCTTGTCGGGCTGGTCAGCGTTGCCGCAGCACCGCTGATCGGGAGGTTGGTGGATCGTGTCGGTGCTGACCGCATCGTCCTGGCTGGTGTGTTGATCACCGCGGCGGGGGGGTTTGCCTTGGGGCTATGGCCGAGCTCCCTGTTGGCCCTGGCTCTTGGGCTGATGGCCGTTGACCTTGGCGTGCAGGGCAGTTTTGTCGCCAATCAGACGCGCATCTACGCCCTTGACCCTGCGGCTCGCAGTCGCATGAGCGGTCAGCTGTTTTTGACGGCCTACCTCGGCGCTGCAATCTGTTCGGCAGTGATCTCGGGGTTCTGGGCCACTTGGGCCTGGCCCGGCACCTGCGTCTTCGCCTTGATGTTGGTGCTGCTGGCTCTGGTGATTGAGCGCGACACCCTGTTGCTGCTCTGGGGGGATGGAGAATAGGGGACTCGAACCCCTGACCTCTGCGGTGCGATCGCAGCGCTCTACCAGCTGAGCTAATTCCCCGTTCACAGTCCATTATTTCAAAAGACACGTCGCTGACTGCGAGCTCTGTTGCTTTGAGATGACGACCTCCATCACCCCCGAACGCCTCGCCGCTTTTGACGAGGCGGCAACGGCCGAACTGGCCCGTCGTCTTGAGGAAGACGACTACCCCTCGCCCTTTGACGGCCTGGCCGATTGGCATCTGATGCGCGCCTTGGCGATCCATCGCCCCGAACTGGCCCGGCCCTACGTGCACTTGGTCGATCAGGAACCGTTTGATGAGGACTGAGTCCTCAGCGCCGGCGGCCGCCGCGGCCGCGGTCGATGCACTGGCTGGACGCCGCGTGCTGGTGGCGATTACAGGCAGCATTGCGGCGGTCAAGCTGCCGCTCGTCGTGAGCGCCCTGGTCAAGCGGGGGGCTCAGGTGCGTTGCGTGCTCACCCCAAGCGCTGAGCGCCTGGTGAGCCCGGTGGCGCTGGCGTCGCTCAGTCGTCACCGCTGCTATCTGGACTCTGACCAGTGGAGCGCCAGCGCCGATCGACCGCTGCACATTGCCCTGGCCGAATGGGCCGAGCTGGTGTTGGTGGCCCCCCTGAGCGCCACCAGCCTGGCCCGGTGGATGCACGGCCTGGCCGACACGCTGCTGGCCAGCACCCTGCTGGCCAGCGAGGCGCCAGTGCTGGCCGCCGCCGCCATGAACACGTCGATGTGGCTCAGCGCGCCGGTGCAGCGCAACTGGCAGCAGATGCACTGTTGCGAACGGGTGCTGCCCTTGGGGCCAGCGGCCGGGCTGCTCGCCTGCGACCGGGTCGGCGACGGCCGCATGGCCGAGCCGGCCATGCTGCTGTTGGCACTGGAATCGCTGCACCTGTGGGGCTGGCGCCGCGACTGGCTGGGTCGCAGGTTGTTGGTGACGGCAGGCCCGACCCGTGAACCGCTCGATCCGGCGCGCTGCATCACCAATCCCAGCACGGGCCGGATGGGTGTGTTGCTGGCCCAGGCGGCTCGCCTGCGCGGTGCCGAGGTTGATCTGGTCCATGGTCCGCTCAACCTCGATTTGGCCTGGCTCGAAGGCTTGCGTTGCCATGCGGCACCCACCGCAGCACAGATGCAGCAGGCCCTGGCCGAGCTGCAGGGTGGGGCTGATGCCATCGCCATGGCGGCGGCGGTTGCCGATCACCGCCGCGCCCACCCCGCCGCTGTCAAGGCGAGCAAAGGCGACCTGGGTGCCAGCCTCACCGATGGCTGGGAAGCCGTACCCGACCTGTTGGCCGAGCTGGTCGCCCGGCGCCAGCGGCCTCAGCCCATCTTGGGATTTGCCGCCCAGAGCGGAGATGTGCTGACCAAGGCCCAGGCCAAGCACCGCCGCAAGGGATGTGAGCTGTTGTTCGCCAATCCCATCGATCAGAGCGGCAGCGGGTTTGCCGCATTGACGAATCAGGGCTGGTTGCTGGGCCCGGGTGATGGGCAGCGTTCGATTGCGCCCGCATCAAAACTGGCCATTGCCCACGAGTTGCTCTCGGCCTTGGCCGCGCTGATGGAGGAGCCCGGATTCAGGCCGCCAGAGGGTGATCTGCCTCGTTGCGGTCCCGCTGCAGCAGATCCATGAAGGTGCACAGCTGCAGGCGGGGGATGTAGGGCCAGCCGCCGCTCTGCTCCATGGCCCGCAGCAGGTTGAACAGGGCGCTGCGATCGGCGGGCAGGCTGCTGCGGAAGGCCCCATCTTGCAGATTGCGATGCAGCTCTTCCAGCTGGCGCAACAGGGTCAGCAGGGCCTCGGGCTGGCCATCCAGCTCTTCGCCCAGGCTGCGCAGGTCGCGCAGGATCTGGTCAAGGCGCTGTTGCTGGGGGGCATCCAGGGCCGTTGCGGCCGGTTCACACAGCATCTCGGGGGTCATATCGGTTGTTCCAGCGGGCGATTCCAAAGCTCTGTCAACAGAGTTGTTGAGAGCCGCGACATCGTAAGGGGAAAGGGCATTTTGCACCGGTAGGATCCGCGCCAGACCGGTTTCTCCCCATGCGTTTCCGTCCTCTGCTGGCCTTGGTGCTGGCGCTGTGTCTGACCCTGGTCACCGCCTGCAGTGGCGGCGCTGAGGCCAAGGACCGCGCCAATCTCACCTACGACGACATTCACAACACCGGTCTGGCCAACGATTGCCCGACCCTTCCCGAGTCGGCCCGCGGCTCGATCACCCTCAGCAGCGGTGGCAAATACCAGCTGCGCGAGCTTTGCATGCACCCAGCCGAGGTGTACGTGAAGGGTGAGCCCGCCAACAAGCGCCAGGAAGCGCAGTTCGTCCCCACAAAAATTCTCACC
Source organism: Cyanobacteria bacterium K_DeepCast_35m_m2_023 (assembly GCA_016882345.1). The sequence continues at coordinate 8,679 of VGQR01000033.1, read as the reverse complement.
CGATACACCACCAGCCTTGATCAGGTCTACGGCGATCTGGACGTGCAGGCTGACGGCCTCAAGTTCAAAGAAGATGGCGGCATCGACTTCCAGCTCGTCACCGTGCTGCTGCCTGGCGGTGAGGAAGTCCCGTTCGTCTTTTCCAGCAAGGAGCTGAATGCCTCCGCCGAGGGTGCGGCCATCACCACCAGCACTGACTTCAGTGGTTCCTATCGGGTGCCCAGCTACCGCACCTCCAACTTCCTCGACCCCAAAGCCCGCGGTCTCACCACGGGATACAGCAGCGCTGTGGGTCTGGTGCCTGCCGGTGACGATTACACCTCGGAGACCGTCAAGCGTTACGTCGATGGCACCGGCAACATGAGCCTCTCGATCACCAAGGTCGATGGCAACACCGGTGAATTCGCCGGCGTGTTCACGGCCGTGCAGCCCTCTGATACCGACATGGGCACCAAAGAGCCCCTGGACGTCAAGATCACCGGTGAGCTTTACGGGCGCCTCGAGCAGCTCTGATAGACGTCCCGGTTCCACCGTTCGGCTGTGGTGGTGGTGTTTAGGGCCCTTCGGGGCCCTTTTTTGCGCCCCTGCTGCGGGACCCGCTTCTTGCTCTGGGAGAATCGCCGCCATTGCCCGCTGCGTTTGCCCATGACTGCCTCAGTGACCAGCCCCCAGGGCCTGATCGCGCCCCACGGCGGCAGCCTGGTGGATCTGATGGTGCCCGCCTCTGAGCGTGAGGCGGTCAGGGCCGGCATCGATCGGGTGGTCGAGTGCAGCGACCGCAATGCCTGCGATGTCGAGCTGCTCGTGGTGGGCGGCTTTTCGCCGCTGCGGGGGTTCATGCACCAGGAGGACTACGACGCGGTTGTGGCGGGCTATCGCACCACCAGCAGTCTGTTGTTCGGCCTGCCGATCGTGTTTGACACCGACGACGCCTCGATCGCTGTCGGTGAGCGCCTGCTGCTCACCTATCAAGGCCAGGAGCTGGCTATGTTGACGATTGAGAGCCGTTGGGAGCCCAACAAGGTCATCGAGGCCAAAGGGTGTTATGGCACCACCTCGCTGGAGCATCCGGCGGTGCGCATGATCGCCAGCGAGCGCGGGCGCTTCTACTTGGGTGGCCGGGTCCAGGGCCTGGAGCTGCCCCGCCGTGTCTTTCCGTGCAAGACACCGGCCGAGGTGCGCGCCACCCTGCCGCTAGGTCAGGACGTGGTGGCCTTTCAGTGCCGCAACCCCATCCATCGGGCCCATTACGAGCTGTTCACACGCGCCTTGGACGCCACCAACGTCAGCGAGGGTGGCGTCGTTCTGGTGCATCCCACCTGTGGACCCACCCAAGACGACGACATTGCCGGTGAGGTGCGCTTCCAGACCTACGAGCGCCTGGCCGCCGAGGTCAACAACCCCCGCATCCGCTGGGCCTACCTGCCCTATTCGATGCACATGGCCGGCCCGCGTGAGGCCCTGCAGCACATGATCATCCGCAAGAACTACGGCTGCACCCACTTCATCATCGGCCGCGACATGGCGGGCTGCAAGAGCTCGCTCAGCGGCGACGACTTCTACGGCCCCTACCAGGCCCAGGATTTCGCCCGTGACCGTGCTCCCGAGCTCGGCATGGAGACGGTGCCCTCCCTCAACCTTGTCTACACCGAGGAGGAGGGCTACGTGACCGCAGAGCACGCGGAAGCCCGCGGTCTGCACGTCAAGAAGCTCAGCGGCACCCAGTTCCGTCAGATGTTGCGCGGCGGTGAGGAGATCCCCGAGTGGTTCGCCTTCCGCAGCGTGGTTGAGGTGCTCAGGTCCGCTGGCTGATCCGCCAGATGAGCGTCCCGGTTAACATTCCTTCACTTCTTACCCCCGCCCTCCCTTGGCCGTGAAAAAACGCTGGCGCAACGCGGGCCTGTATGTGCTCCTGGTGATTGTGATGATCGCTGTGGGCACGGCCTTTATCGACAGGCCCAACCCGGCCAATGCCCCTCGCACCCTTCGCTACAGCGATTTTGTTGAGGCCGTGCAGAGCAACGAGATCTCCCGCGTGTTGATCTCGCCCGATCGCGGTACGGCCCAGGTGGTCGAAAACGATGGCCGCCGCGCCGTCGTCAACTTGGCGCCTGACAAGGACCTGCTCAAGCTGCTCACCGACCACAACGTCGATATCGCCGTCCAGCCCAGCCGTGAACCGGCGGCCTGGCAGAGCGCGATCGGCAGCCTGATCTTCCCGTTGCTGCTGTTGGGGGGCTTGTTCTTTTTGCTGCGGCGGGCCCAGAGCGGCGGCGGCAACCCGGCCATGAGCTTTGGCAAGAGCAAGGCCAGAGTGCAGATGGAGCCCCAGACCCAGGTCACCTTTGGCGATGTGGCCGGCATCGAGGGGGCCAAGCTCGAGCTCACTGAGGTCGTCGATTTCCTCAAGAACCCCGATCGCTTTACCGCCGTCGGCGCCAAGATCCCCAAGGGTGTGCTGCTGGTTGGCCCTCCCGGTACCGGCAAGACCCTGCTGGCCAAAGCGGTTGCTGGCGAAGCCGGGGTGCCTTTCTTCTCGATCTCCGGTTCGGAGTTTGTCGAGATGTTTGTGGGCGTCGGCGCCAGTCGCGTGCGCGACCTGTTTGAACAGGCCAAAAAGAATGCTCCCTGCATCGTTTTCATTGACGAAATCGATGCGGTCGGGCGTCAGCGCGGCGCCGGTCTCGGCGGCGGCAATGACGAACGCGAGCAGACCCTCAACCAGCTCCTCACGGAGATGGACGGTTTCGAGGGCAACACCGGCATCATCATCGTGGCGGCCACCAACCGTCCTGATGTGCTCGATCAGGCCCTGATGCGCCCCGGTCGTTTCGACCGCCAGGTGGTGGTTGATCGCCCCGACTACAACGGACGCCTGCAGATCCTGGGTGTGCATGCCCGCGGCAAGACCCTGGCCAAGGATGTCGACCTCGACAAGGTGGCGCGCCGCACCCCTGGTTTCACAGGTGCCGATCTGGCCAACCTGCTCAACGAGGCGGCCATCCTGGCCGCTCGCCATCAGTTGAGCGAGATCTCGATGGACGAGGTCAACGACGCCATCGAGCGCGTCATGGCCGGCCCCGAGAAGAAGGACCGGGTGATGAGCGACAGACGCAAGCGCCTCGTGGCTTACCACGAAGCTGGCCATGCCCTGGTCGGTGCCTTGATGCCCGACTATGACCCTGTGCAGAAGATTTCGATCATTCCGCGCGGCAATGCCGGCGGTCTGACCTTCTTTACCCCCAGTGAAGAGCGGATGGAATCGGGCCTTTATTCCCGTGCCTATCTCCAGAATCAGATGGCGGTTGCCCTGGGTGGCCGGGTTGCCGAAGAGTTGGTCTACGGCGATGACGAAGTCACCACCGGCGCCTCCAACGACCTGCAGCAGGTTGCTCGAGTGGCCCGCCAGATGATCACGCGTTTTGGCATGAGCGATCGCCTCGGCCCCATCGCTCTGGGCCGCAGCCAGGGCGGGATGTTCCTGGGTCGCGACATCGCTGCTGAGCGCGACTTTTCAGAAGACACCGCCGCCGCCATCGATGAAGAGGTCAGCCAACTGGTGGCCGAGGCCCACCGCCGCGCGACCGAGGTGCTCAGCAACAACCGTTCGGTGCTCGATCAACTCGCCGATCTCTTGGTCGAGAAGGAAACCGTGGATGCCGAGGAGCTTCAAGAGCTGTTGATCAACAGCGACGTGCGCGTTGCCGAGTACGTCTGAACCCCTGATCACCGCGTTGCACCACCAGCCGTTGCTGGTGGTGCTTCGTGCTGTTCAACCCCTTGACCTGCAGTCCCAGATCGCCACCTTGGCCGGCCTGGGCGTCAGGCAGATCGAAGTGGCCTGGAGTGATCATCCCGACTGGGCCCTGCAGTGCCGCTCCCTGGTCAGCACCTTCGCCACCGTGCGCTTTGGTGCGGCATCGATCTTTGCGGCCGACGCCCTCGACGCGGTGTCGGCCGCAGGTTTCTCGTTTGCCGTCTCACCCGTTCTCGATCCACAGCTGTTGCGTCGTGCTGACGCGTTGGGCATTGCCCTGGTGCCAGGGGTGCTGACTCCGAGCGAGGTGCATCAGGCTCGCTTGCTGGGCTGCGCCATGGTCAAGTTGTTTCCAGCGGTGAGCCTGGGCAGCGCCTACTGGCGACGTCTGGCCGGCCCCCTGGGCGGCCTGCCGTTCTGCATTGCCGCCGGTGGTTTGGGCCCCGCAGATCTCGAAGAATGGCTCGCCCAGGGAGTCGATGCCGTTGCCATTGGCGGAGCGCTCAACACTGATCAAGCCTTGCAGCAGCTGAGCCAATGGCTCGCAACGCGTCGCGGTTGACCGTCGGGCGACGACGGCGTTGTCGCCAATGGGAGTCTCTTGTGCTATTGATGAGACAGAGCTCTCTCTCCTATGTCTCAGCTCACCGTCAAGCTCAGCGATCGTGCTGATGCGTTGATTGCACAGCTCCAAAAGGAAATTTTCAACCGTCGCCGCAAGAAGGTCTCAGCGGCTGGTGTCATTGAGACGCTGGTCGAGAGCGGCGCCAAATCGCAATCGGACAAACGGTTTGCCACCTCGTGGAAAAACCTGGTCTCCGACATCGAAAAGGCGGCCAAGGTTGCCGATGCCCATGGCGCCAAGCCGGCCAACCTCAGCGATGAGGAGTGGGCCTTGGTGCTGAGCCATCGCACCCGCACACCGGCCAAGCCTGCCCAACGCAAGCCTGCCCAACGCAAGCCAGTGGCACGCCAAGCCGCGGCGGACAAGCCAGCGACCCGCAAACCCCGCGCCAGCAAGGCTGTCAGCGCGGCGGCCCCATCGGCCACCGCTCAGCCGGCGGATACCTCGGCCGTTGCAGGCAAGGCCAGCACAGCCAAGGCAAAACCTGCTCGCAAGAGTGCTGCCAAGCGTCCGGCCCGCAAGGCTGCAGCCCGCAAACCCGTCGCCAAGTCGGCCGAGTCCACCAGTGTCTCAACCCAAAAGGCGACCTCGTCGGTGGCGCGGCGCATGGCCAAGGCCGTCAGTCGCCTGAGTGGCGCGGCAGCGGTGGTGACGGCACCATCAACCAATGGCGCCGTCAAGGTTCCGCTCAGCATCTGACCCCAAGCTGAGGCTGCACTGGCCTTGGTGCAACAGGAGATGATCCGCCAGCACCAGGGCCACCATCGCTTCCACCATCGGCACGGCCCGTGGCAAGACACAGGGGTCGTGCCGACCCTTGGCTTCGAGGGTCGTCGCTGCGCCGGTCGCGTCGACCGTTTGCTGGGCTTTGCGGATTGTGGCTGTGGGTTTGAACGCCACGCGAATCACGATCGGCTCACCGTTGCTAATGCCCCCCTGAATTCCTCCCGAATTGTTGGTGACGGTGTGCAGGCTGCCGTCGCTGGTGGGGACAAAGGCGTCATTGTGCTCGCTGCCTTTGAGCAGGGTCCCGGCAAATCCCGAGCCGATCTCAAAGCCTTTGGTCGCCGGCAGTGACAGCACTGCCTTGGCCAATTCGGCTTCGAGTTTGTCGAACACCGGTGAGCCCAGTCCGACAGGCGGACGGCGGACGACGCACTCAATCACACCGCCGCACGAATCGCCCTCGCGACCGATCGCCTCGATGCGTGCAATCATCTGCTCGGCGACGGCGGCATCAGGGCAACGCACGATGTTGGCCTCCACCGCATCAAGGCTCACCGTCTCAGCGTTGATCTGCGCCTCGATGGTGTGGATGCGCTTGACCCAGGCGATGACCTCGGTGCCATGGGTCTTGGCCAGCAGTTGTTTGGCGATGGCGCCAGCTGCAACCCGGCCAATCGTCTCCCGGGCTGAGGCCCGTCCTCCCCCACTGCGGGCCTGAATCCCGTATTTGGCCTGGTACGTGGCATCGGCGTGGGAGGGCCGAAAGGCGACCTGCATCTCCTTGTAGTCGCCGGGCCGTTGATCTTTGTTGCGGACCACCATCGCGATCGGAGTCCCCAAGGTCACCCCATCGAGCAGGCCGCTGAGAATTTCGACTCGGTCATCTTCCTTGCGTGGGGTCGTGATTTTGCTCTGCCCAGGCTTGCGACGGTCCAGCTCGGTTTGGATGGCCGCCAGGTCCAGCTCCAGTCTGGGTGGACAGCCATCAACGATCACCCCCACGCCGCCGCCGTGGGATTCGCCAAAGGTGCTGATCCGAAAAAGCTGGCCGAAGCTGCTGCCCATGGACTCATTGCGCTGGCTTGAGCCTACAAACTGGGTTCCGAGTGCAGTGTGGGAGTGCGTTGAGGAAGCAGGAGCGTGCCGCGCTCATCATGCAGCGGCTTGAACAGCACTACCCCGAGACACCGGTGCCGCTGGATCACAGCGATGCTTTCACGCTGTTGATCGCGGTGCTGCTCAGCGCCCAATGCACCGACAAAAAGGTCAATGAGGTGACGCCAGCTCTGTTTGCAGCCGGGCCCGATCCCACCGCCATGGCTGCGCTCAGTGAAGAGACGATTTGGGCTTTGATTCGCCAGCTGGGTCTGGCCCGGACCAAGGCCCGTAATGTCAGACGGCTCGCCGAGCTGCTGCTCGAACGCCACGGCGGAGCGGTGCCCTGCAGCTTTGAAGCGCTGGAGGCGTTGCCGGGGGTAGGCCACAAGACCGCCAGTGTGGTGATGGCCCAGGCCTTTGGAGTGCCGGCCTTTCCGGTTGACACCCACATCCACCGGCTGGCCCAGCGCTGGGGCCTCAGCAACGGTCTCCATGTCGAGCAGACGGAACGCGACCTCAAGCGCCTGTTCCCGCGAGAGTCCTGGAACAAGCTGCACCTGCAGATCATTTTCTATGGGCGGGAGTACTGCACCGCCCGCGGTTGCGATGGCACCGTCTGCCCGCTGTGTCGTGAGCTGTACCCCACGCGTCGTCGCGCCGTGCCCTGGCGAAAGGCCTGAATGGTGTGTTGACGTCTCAGCGAAAGCGAGGGGGGCGGATGCCCGTGGCCATCACCAGCAGCCGTGTGAGCAGTGCACCAACCAACGTGATCAGTACGGCGACTTCGAGTCGCCAAGGGTAGTAGGTCGCCGCACTCGCATAGGAACTGATGTAGAGCGACAGCAGGAAACCCCAGATCAATGCAATTTCGGCATAGATCGAGTACCGCAGGGTGGGGTGCTGAGGATCGCCCCGCACTAGATCCCGCAGGATTGCGCCACCAGCGCCCGTGAGCGCACTGAGGAGCGGTCCCCAGAGGATCAGAGGATCGCAGCGGGTTTCCACGGCCACAATCACGCCCACAACCGTGTAAGCGGCCAGAGCGACGGCATCCAGCAGATCGATCACCACAGCCAGATGCATCCATTTCGGAATCCGGCCCATGGGGGGGAGGACGCGGATCAGCAGAAAGGACAGCAGCACCAGAGTGATCACCACCATCAGGCTGATTGGTGACCGCAGCACGCTGGGGATGTCGCGATTGATGATGATGTCGCGCATCAGACCACCCCCGACCGCAGGCAGGGCAGCCAGCACAAAGGCGCCGAACAAGCTGAAGTCCTCACGGTGGGCCATCAGCAGTCCTGACAGGGCAAAGGCCACCGTGCCCAGAATCTCAAGGGCGTAAAACCAGTCCTGGCCAACCGTCAGTGCCAGCAGCACCGGGAACAGATAGCGCTGCACGATGGTGGTGTATCGGCCTTCACGGCGCAGTGCGTCCATGGCGGCATCGAACCGCTTGACCAGTGTCGTATCGGTGGTTTTGCGGCTGAAGATCGCATAAATCGGACCGCGAAAGATGGTGAAGTGACTCATCACCAGCTTGTCGGTCCAGTTATTTTTCCAGGCGCTCGTCGCTCCGACCAGGCGATCCACCGGCACGATGTCGACCTGGCCCGTCTGCAGGTTCCTGAGGTTGGCTTCGTGGTCATTGCTCCAGACGATGCGTCTGGCGTTGGCCGGGTTGGTCGCAAAGTGCTCGATCTGATCGCCGTAGTAGTACCCCTTCACCAGCCCCACGATGCAGTTGCCCTGTTGCAGGTCCTGCTCGAGTGCGCTGCGGTCCTTCAAGGCCAGTGTTGCCTTCGGGTCAAAGCGCCGTCGATAGAGGACGACCTCCTCATAGCGATAGGGCTTGGAATAGTGCGCATAGGTCTCGCGTTCGCGGGTGCGGAATGCTCCGCCAGCCACATCCCGCGTTCCAGCGCGCAGGTCCTGTTGATGTTGCTGCCACGAGACTTCCCCCAGTTGGTAGCGCAGGCCCAGCTTGTTCTCAAAGACCTCGCGCAGCAGCTGCACATCCAGCCCGGTGAGCTCGGTGCGATCCTCCGAGCTTTCCAGGTGTTGATAGGGATCCCAGCGGTACCAACCGGCCCGCAACGTCTGCTGCTGCACGGTGTTGACCGCAGGCTGGCCAGGCACAGCCTGAGCCAAGGTCCCTGTCGGCTGCAGCGCAACAATCCCGATCACCAACAGCACAACGCAGGCCAGGCGTTGCAGCAACCTGGTGCCGCTTGGGCGAGAAGGGCGAGATGGCATCACGACAACAGTGTTGTTTGCTGAGTGGGCGCAGCGGTCATCGTCGCCTCCCCCGGGACCTTTGCCAACACACCTCTCCATCGACGTCTCCCGATCACACACCAAAAAGCCCCCCGCGAAGGCGGAGGGCTTTGGGGATTCCGAGATTTGAGCTGACCGTGGTTGCCCGCAATCAGCTTAAGGGTGGTGATCAGCCGGGCTGTTTGCCTCAGCC
>VGQR01000032.1 GCA_016882345.1 Cyanobacteria bacterium K_DeepCast_35m_m2_023 | reverse complement strand
AGGCGAAGGTCAAGGTGAAGGCAGCAGGGGCGGCGCGGCTGAGCCGTTGCCTCCATCATGAAACCGTGCACTCCCCACTGCCGTGAGCGCCCCTGAGCTTCTGCCTGGCGACCTGAGCTGGCCACCGCGGGATGCCGATCACCTGCTGGTCAGCGGCACCCAGATGGCGGCGCTCGAACAACAGCTGTTTAGCGCCGGCATGCCGGTTGCAGCCTTGATGGAAAAGACCGCACTGGCGGTGTTTGCGGCGCTGATGCACGACTGGCGCGCCTGGTTGCGCTGCCATGGGGCCCTGGTGCTGGTGGGACCCGGTCACAACGGCGGCGACGGCCTGGTGATTGCCCGCGAATTGCACCTGGCCGGCATCGAGACCGCGATCTGGAGTCCGTTCGAGCGCCACAAACCCCTGACCGCCGAGCATCGGCGCCTGGCCCTGTGGCTGGGGGTGATGCAGCTGCAGAGCACGCCGGATGCGGCAGGCCCTGCCCTGTGGGTCGATGCCCTGTTCGGCATCGGCCAGCAAAGGCCGCCCGATGAGGCGATCGCGGCGCTGCTGGCCGCTCGGCAACGGCTGCGGCCCGGGGCCCTGGTGGCGATCGATGTGCCCACCGGCCTTGACGACAGCAGCGGCCAACGCCTGGGGCCAACCGCTGCAGTTGCGGCGGCAACTTACACAATCGGCCTGCGCAAACAGGGACTGGTGCAGGATGCGGCCCTGGCGGCGGTGGGCCGCCTGCAGCGCATCGACCTGGGGCTGCCAGCGGCGCTGCTGCAGACCCTGGCGGCCACCACCCCCCTGGGGCTGCAAGCCAACGACGCGGGCCCAGCCCAGTCGGCCTGGCCGCCCTTGCCCCCCGCAGCCGCCAAGTACCAGCGCGGCCGCGTGCTGGTGATCGCTGGCAGCGAGGCCTACCGGGGCGCCGGCCAGCTGGCCCTGCTGGGGGCCAGCGCCAGCGGCGTCGGCAGCCTGCGCGCCGCCGTGCCGGGGCGATTGGCAGCAGCGCTGTGGCAGCTGCTGCCCCATGTGGTGCTGCAGAGCGAGCTGGACTGCAGTCCAGCAGGATCGCTGCTGCTAGGCACCCTGCCGGACGGGGCCCTGAGCCGGCTGGATGCGGTGCTGGTGGGACCGGGCATCGGCCTGCTCGAGCAGCAGGAGCTCTCGCCGGGGCAGCAGGCGGCCGAACAGCAGAGCTGGCAGCGCCTGCAGCAATTCGCAGGCCTGCTCGTGCTCGATGCCGACGGCCTCAATCGCTGCTCAGCCGCCTGGCTGCGCGATCGCCGCGGCCCCACCTGGATCACGCCGCACCGCGGCGAACTGGATCGACTTTGGCCTGCGCTACAGGACCTGCCCCCCCTGGAGGCGGCCTGTCGGGCTGCCGCTGACTGTGGCGCAGTGGTGCTGCTCAAAGGGGCCCGCAGCGTCATCGCCGCCCCCGATGGCCGCCGCTGGCAACTGCTGGAGGCCTCGGCGGCAGCGGCCCGGGCCGGACTGGGAGACGTGCTGGCCGGCTATGCCGCCGGCCGGGGAGCCATGGCCTTGGCCCATCGCTCGTGCTGCGAGCCCTGCTGGCTGGCGGCGGCGGCTCTCGACCATGCCCTGGCGGGGCTACGGGCCAGCGCAGGGTCCGCCACTCCGGCGGATGTGGCCCATTGGCTGGGGCAACGCCCTTGGGACTTCGCCGCGCCAGACAACGGCACCGACGTCGAGCAGGCAGCTAGGCAATGCTGACAATGTTGCACGTTGTGCGTTCACACCGACAAACAACAAAAACGCAGGAAATCGCAGCGAGACTCGTTGCAAGGCAACGGATTGACAACCATGAATCAGATTGTGAAACCAACATTTTTGTGTTGTTTTGCAAGCCAAACCTAAAGCGTTGCTGAAGTCACTGCCCATCCAGTAATTTCAACGGGATAGTCATAGACCGCAGTGTGGCCGTGGCGATGCAAACCTCGACCTTGGAAGGCAGCGACAGCGTCCGGCGTCGTGGCAACGATCCGGTCAGTTGGTACCTGGGCACGATTGGTCGCGAACCGCTGTTGACCGCAGCCGAAGAGATCGAGCTTGGCAATCAGGTCCAGGCCATGATGCGCTTGGTCGAATCGGGCGAGCGCGAGTGGTCTGAACAGGAGCGCAAGACGATCCGCATCGGCCGCCGCTCCAAGGCGCGCATGATGAAGGCCAATCTGCGCCTGGTGGTCAGCGTCGCCAAGAAGTACCAAGGCAAAGGCCTGGAATTGCTCGATCTGATTCAGGAAGGGTCCCTTGGCCTTGAGCGCGCCGTCGAGAAATTCGACCCGACTCGGGGCTACAAATTTTCGACCTATGCCTTCTGGTGGATTCGCCAGAGCATGACCCGGGCGATTGCCTGCCAGTCGCGCACCATCCGTCTGCCGGTGCACCTGGGCGAGCGCCTGAGCACAATTCGCAAGGTCAGCCTTGATCTGGCCCACAAGCTGGGGGCCATGCCGAGCCGGCGCGAAATCGCCGAAGCGATGAACATTCCCTTGGAGGAGCTCGACGGCCTGCTGCGTCAAGCCCTGACCATCTCAAGCCTGGACGCGCCGGTCAACGGTGATGAGGGGCGGAGTTTTCTGGGTGACCTGATCGCCGACAACCCCGACGAAGAGCCACTCGACCGGGTCGAGCGCGGCATTCACCAGGAGCAGCTGGGCCGCTGGCTCAGCCACCTGAGCGATCAGGAGCGCCAAGTGCTGCAGTTGCGTTTCGGCCTGGACGGGGAGGAGCGCCACACCCTGGCTGAAATCGGACGCCAACTCGAGGTGTCGCGCGAACGGGTACGCCAAGTCGAAATGAAGGCCCTGCGCAAACTGCGCAACCTGACCCGCCGCATGCCCAGCAGCCTGTAATCCACCCCAACCGGGCTGAAGCTCAGTCTTCAGCCCAGATGTAACGGGTCAACTCTTCGGGCTTCGGCTCAGGGGCCGCCAGGGCGAACTCGACACAATCCGTGATTTCGGCGTCGATCTGCTTGTCGATGGCCTGCAGCTCTTCGCTGGTCGCCAGCTTGTGCTCGATCAAGTGGGCTGCCAGGCCCTTGATCGGATCGCGCTTGGCCCAGAATTCTTTCTCGGCCTCGGCCCGCAGCTCATCGGGATCGGCCAGAGAATGGCCGCGATAGCGATAGGTCAGGCACTCGAGCAGGGTCGGTCCCTCGCCGGCGCGGGCACGCTCGATCGCCCGTTGGGCAGCGGCGCGCACCGCCAGCACGTCCATGCCATCGACTTCTTCGCCGGCCATGCCAAAGGCCGCAGCCTTGCGCCAGATCTCAGGATCACTGGTGGCCCTGTTGTGGTCCATGCCGATGGCCCACTTGTTGTTCTCGACGACGAACAGGATCGGCAGTCTCCACAGTGCCGCCATGTTGAGGCACTCATAGAACTGCCCGATGTTGCAGGTGCCATCGCCAAAGAAGGCGGCTGTCACCGCGTCGCTGCTGGCATCACCCAGGGCGTCACGCATGTAGCGGCTGGTGAAGGCCGCACCAAGGGCCACCGGGATGCCTTCACCGATGAAGGCGTAGCCACCCAGCAGGTGGTGCTCCTTCGAAAACAGGTGCATCGAGCCGCCGCGGCCCTTGCTGCAGCCGGTCTCCTTGCCGAACAGCTCGCTCATCACCTCGCGGGCCGGAACGCCGGCACTGAGGGCATGCACGTGGTCGCGGTAGGTGCTGCAAAACCAGTCATGCTGGGCCTTCATCGCCTTGATGACACCCGTGCTGACGGCCTCCTGCCCGTTGTAGAGGTGCACGAAACCGAACATCTTGCCGCGGTAGTACATCTCGGCGCACTTGTCCTCGAAGCGCCGGCCCAGCACCATGTCGCGGTAGAGCATTAGCCCCTCGTCGTGGCTGACCGTCGCCGGTGTGGCCGGATAAAGGTTCTCAAGCCGCTCGGCGTGGGGACCAGCCACATGGGTGGACTCGGCCGAGCAGGCAGGGGCTCCTGAGGCGGCGGCAAGATCTGGACTCATGTCTGCCTTGGTCATGGCTGAAATTCTACGAGGTCCATTCACAACGTCTGGCATCAATTGAGCCAGAACCGCAGACACTGCCTACAGTCGACCAGCAGTCAACGTCCGCATTGGAACTGCCGATCGATCATTTCCGGCTGCTCGGCGTCAGCGCGGCCAGCGATGCCCAGGCGGCCCTGCGGATGCTGCAGCAGCGGCTGGACCGCATCCCCGAGACCGGTTACAGCGAGGAAACCCTCGATGCGCGGGCCCAACTGCTGCGCAGCAGCGCTGATCTGCTCAGCGACACTGCGCGCCGTGCACGCTACGAAGCCGACCTGACCGCCCTAAGCAGCGGCGGCGGCACCGTCATCGCCGCCCTCGATGTACCGGGCAGCCTCGAGGTCGGCGGCCTGGTGCTGCTGCTCGAAGCCGGACTGCCCTTGGAGGTCTACGAGCTCGCCAGCCGCAGCCTGCAGCCACCGCGCGCCCCCGCGCTGGGCAGCAGTCGGGAAGCCGACCTCGCCCTGGTCGCGGCCCACGCTGCCTTGGCGGGTGCCGCCGAATTGCAGGAGCTGCGCCGCTATGAGGCGGCGGCCCAGTTGCTGCTGCAGGCCCAGCAGCTGCTGCAGCGCATGGGGCAATTGCCCAGCCAGCGCCAGCAACTGGGCGAATCCCTGGAAAGCCTGACCCCCTACCGGGTGCTCGACCTGCTCAGCCGCCCGCTCACCGCCACGGGCGAACGGGCCGAAGGCCTGCGCCTGCTGGCCGACCTGGTCGCACGCCGCGGCGGCTTGGAAGGCACGGCCGATCTGCGGCTCGACCGCGACGCCTTCCAGAGCTTCTTCAAACAGATCCGCTCGTTCCTGACCGTGCAGGAGCAGGTCGACCTGTTCAGCGCATGGGCTGAGCAATCAAAGGCGGCCGATTTTCTGGCCACCACCGCCCTGACCGCCTCAGGGTTCGCCCAGCGCAAACCCGAACGGATCGCCGCCGCCCTGACACGGCTCGAGGCGATTGCGCAGGACGGCACCGAAACACTGCAGGCCTGCCTGCTGCTGCTGCTGGGCAAGGTGGAGCAGGCCCAGGACTGCTTCCAGCGCGGGGCCAGTCCTGAACTGCTGGCCTGGGCCACGCAGCAGAGCCCTGACCCGTTGGCCCAGCTGTGCGCCTACTGCCGCGATTGGCTGCAACGTGATGTGCTGCCCGGCTACCGGGATCTGGAGGCCGACCCCGATCTGGATGCCTATTTTGCTGACCGCGATGTCCAGCTGTACATCGAACAGGCGGAACCCAGGTCCGCGGCCCCAGAAGCTGCGACAGCCGCTGCAGGAACGCCAAACAATCCCTTTGCTGCCCTGGCCAGCGGACTTGGCCTGCAAACAGCGGCCCCGCTGGGGCTTGAGACCGGCGTCAGCCAGCCGCCATCGCTGCAGCAGCCGTCCGCTGCTCTCGACGACGGGGAGCCAGAGGACGACGCGGAGCCGCTGGCCTGGCCGGCACTGCGCTGGCCGACACTCCCAACCGCTGGACTGCCAACTCGGACCATCGGGCTCGCCGCCCTGGCACTGGGGGTGGTGGTCGGCGTTGCGGCGCTGCTGACCCGTCAGCCCTGGCGCAGCCCCGAACCCCTGCCGGTCAAGCCGGTGCTGAGCCGACCAGAGCCGACCAAACCAAAACCGACGCCGGCCCCCCGCCCTGCCGTGCCCCTGACCGAGGCCCAACCCAGCGACAGCCAGCTGAGGGGCCTGCTCGACAGCTGGCTGACCGCCAAGGCTGCTGTGCTGGCAGGCCGCCCGAGCAGCCTGCCCCTGGCGCAGATGGCGCGCGACACCCAGGTGCAGCGCCTGCAGGCCGAGCGCAGCAGCGATGCCGGCCGGGGCGAAACCCAGGCGATCGAGGCCCGCATCGACAGCTTGCAGGTGATGGAACGCACACCCAACCGGATCGTGGTGGAGGTCCAGCTCAACTACAGCGACAGCCGCCTGGCCAGGGATGGCAGCACCATTGCCCGCACAGGGGCCACGTCCCTGCGCAACCGCTACGTGTTTGCTCGAGACCGGGACACCTGGCGACTGGTGGCGTTCGGACGCAGCGCCTGAAGCAGCTCCGCTGCGTCCACGGCGTCAGTTTTTACGATCAGGCCATTCAACGGCCCTGATTCGGTGTTCGACGAGCTTTCGCAGCGGTTTGAAGAAGCGGTCAAAAGCCTGCGCGGCCAGGCCACGATCAGCGACACCAACGTCGAAGGGGCCCTCAAGGAGGTGCGCCGGGCACTGCTCGAGGCCGACGTCAGCCTGCCGGTGGTGCGCGACTTCGTCGACGAGGTGCGCCGCAAGGCGGTCGGCACCGAAGTGGTGCGCGGCATCAGCCCCGATCAGAAGTTCATCCAGGTCGTGCATGAGCAGCTGGTCGACACCATGGGCGGCGAGAACGCCCCCCTGGCCGCCGGTGGCCAGGCCGGTGATCCCTCAGTGGTGCTGATGGCGGGCCTGCAGGGGGCCGGCAAGACCACCGCCACTGCCAAGCTGGGCCTGCACCTCAAAGATCAGGGCCGCAAAACCCTGCTGGTGGCGGCCGACGTCTACCGGCCGGCCGCCATCGACCAGCTGCAGACCCTGGGCGCTCAGATCGGCGTCGAGGTGTTCAGCCTGGGGGCAGAGGCCAAACCCGAGGACATCGCCGCCGCCGGCATCGCCAAAGCCAAAGACGAGGGCTTTGACACGGTGTTGATCGACACCGCCGGCCGCCTGCAGATCGACACCGCGATGATGGAGGAGATGGTGCGCATCCGCACCGTCGCCCAGCCCGACGAGGTGCTGCTGGTCGTCGATTCGATGATCGGCCAAGAAGCGGCCGAACTGACCCGTGCCTTTCACGAGCAGGTCGGCATCACCGGCGCCGTGCTCACCAAACTCGACGGCGACTCGCGCGGTGGCGCGGCCTTGTCGATCCGCAAGGTGAGCGGCGCGCCGATCAAGTTCATCGGCACCGGCGAAAAGGTCGAGGCGCTGCAGCCGTTTCACCCCGAGCGCATGGCCAGCCGCATCCTCGGCATGGGCGATGTGCTCACCCTGGTGGAGAAGGCCACCAAGGAGGTCGAACTGGCCGATGTCGAGCGCATGCAGCGCAAGCTGCAGGAGGCGACGTTCGACTTCTCCGACTTTGTGCAGCAGATGCGCCTGATCAAGCGCATGGGCTCGCTGGGCGGACTGATGAAAATGATCCCGGGCATGAACAAGATCGATGACGGCATGCTCAAGCAGGGCGAGCAGCAGCTCAAGAGAATCGAAGCGATGATCGGCTCGATGACCGAGGCCGAACGCCAGGATCCGGACCTGCTGGCCGCCAGTCCCTCACGCCGGCGTCGCATCGCCAGCGGCAGCGGCCATACCCCGGCCGATGTGGACAAGGTGCTTCAGAACTTTCAGCAGATGCGCGGCTTCATGCAGCAGATGTCGCGCGGCGGCGGCATGCCCGGTATCCCAGGCATGGGCGGCGGTTTTCCCGGCATGCCCGGCATGGGCGGTGGCTTCCCCGGCATGGGCGGCGGCGTCCCCCGGGGTGGTGGCCCCGGCAAGGCGCCCAAACCGGCCAAGAAAAAGAAGGGATTCGGGGAGCTCTGACCCCGAGCGGTACACTTCTCGATTGGACATCCATCGGCAAGGCCACAATGATTAAGCTCCGCCTGAAGCGGTTTGGAAAGAAGCGGGAAGCGAGTTTCCGCCTCGTGGCCACCAACAGCACGTCGCGCCGCGATGGTCGTCCCCTGCAGGAGCTGGGCTTCTATAACCCCCGCACCAAGGAAGCCCGACTCGATGCCGAAGCCATTCGCCATCGGCTCGGCCAGGGGGCCCAACCCACCGACAGTGTTCGCTCGCTGCTTGAAAAAGGCGGTCTGCTTGAGAAAACCGCACGTCCCTCGGTGCTGATCGGCCAGAAGAAGCAAGCCGAAGCCCGCGAAGCTGCGGCCAAACAGGCCGCCAAGGAGGCAGCCGAAGCCAAAGCTGCTGCCGAGGCCGCTGCTGCTGCTGAAGCAGCAGCTGACGCCGACGCTTCGGCCGAAGCCTGACCGCTCCCCCCATGGCTGGGGGCGCTCAGTTCGTCTTCAATCTGCCGGATACCGAGGCGGCATTGGCCCTGGCTGGAGAGGCCGAAGCCACCCTCAGACGCATTGAGGCACTCACGGGTGCCGCTTTGGTGCTGAGGGGGCTCGACCTCGAGCTGCGGGGCACCGCCACCCAGCTCGAGCGCTCTGCAGCCCTGGTGGAATTGCTGCGTCCACTGTGGAGCGAGGGACAGGCCGTGGGCTCGGTCGACCTGCAGACCGCTCTGACGGCCCTCGACACCGGCCGCGGCCAGGAGCATCAGCAGCTGGGCCAACAGGTGCTGGCCCGCAGCCAGAGCGGCCGATTGCTGCGACCTCGCACCCTGCGGCAACGGGCCTATGTCGAGGCGATGGAACGGCACGACCTGACCGTGGCCCTGGGTCCGGCGGGTACCGGCAAGACTTTTCTGGCGACGGTCCTGGCCGTGCGCATGCTGCAGGAGCGCAAGGTTGAGAAACTGATCCTCACCCGTCCAGCCGTCGAGGCTGGCGAGCGCCTGGGCTTTCTACCCGGCGACCTGCAACAGAAGGTCGACCCCTACCTGCGCCCCCTCTATGACGCCCTGCACACCCTGCTGGGGTCCGACAAGGTTGCGGCCCTGCTCGAAAAAGGCGTGATTGAGATCGCGCCGCTGGCCTACATGCGGGGACGCACACTGGCCGATGCCTTTGTGATCCTTGACGAAGCTCAGAACACCACCACGGCCCAAATGCGGATGGTGTTGACGCGCCTGGGCGAGCACTCGCGCATGGTGATCACCGGCGATCCCACCCAGATTGATCTGCCACCAGGTGTCACCAGCGGCCTGCATGAAGCGGCCGAGGTCCTTGAAGGCATCGAAGGGGTCGCGATCTGCAGGCTCACCGCCGCCGATGTGGTGCGCCACCCATTGGTGCAGCGACTGGTGACGGCCTATGCCGCCCGCGATGCTCGCGCCATGCCAAGGCCGCGCGGACTGCGGCACTAGGGGGAGATCCACACCTTCGCTGCGCGCAACACTGCAGCACAGCCTGGCCAACGCTGGCAGGATGGATTGAGTTCGCCCTTCTGGACCGTCATGCCGGCCAGCAGCAATTTCCAACAAGCCATCCGCGAGGCACAGAGCAGTGCCCTCGTGGGACCCAACGTCGTCAACAAAGCCCTGCCCTACGTCGGCGGCGGCATGGTGCTCACCGCCGGTGGTGTTCTCGGCGGCCTGTCGTTGATGGCCACCAATGCGGCTCTATTCATGCCGCTGTTCTGGGTGGCGCTGATCGGCAATTTCATCCTGTTCTTTGTGGCCCAGAACGCGGCCACCAAGGGAAACAACAGCACCGCCCTGCCGCTGTTGGCTGCTTACAGCCTGATCACCGGCTTCACCCTCAGCGGCATCGTTAGCTACGCAGTGGCCAGCGCAGGCATCGGTGCCGTCGGCACCGCGGCCCTGGCGACGGGCATCACCTTCGTGGTGGCCTCGGTGATGGGCCGCCGCATGAGCGACAACGTCGGTCAGGCCCTGAGTGGGGTTGTAGGCCTGGGGATCCTGGGCCTGGTGATCGCCATGTTTGTCCAGATCATTGGCAGCTTCTTTGCCCCCGGCCTGTTCACAACAGGTGGCTTTGAGCTAGCCATCGCCGGCTTCGGCACGGTGCTGTTTGTGGGAGCGGCCTTCGTCGACTTCTACACCATGCCCCGCATGTACAGCGACGACCAGTATCTGGCCGGCGCGCTGGGCATGTACCTTACTTACATCAACCTGTTCATTTTTATCCTGCGTCTGGTCATCGCCCTGCAGGGCGGCAGCCGCCGCGATTGATCCTGGATCACTCCAGCAAAGGGTCAGTCCAGCAAACCCTTGTTCTGAGGCGGTGCAGCAGCACCGCCTTTTTGATGACAAGGCCCTGCTGGCGAGGCCGGCTTCACTCCAGTGAACCCCTGGACATGCAAAACCTGCATTGGCCATCCCAGAAGCAGCAGGGCTTCTCAGGGATGTAGAGTACTTATACCTACCAAGAGTCCATGTCGTTCAAGGCTGAAGGAGTCGTGATTCAAGGCGGGATCCAGGTGACAGGGGCCAGCGCCCAAGTCGCTCCCCAGGGGACTGTCTCGGCCAGTTACGACGCTCGGACCAATCGACTCAGCCTTGCCAACTCGATCAGCGACGGCAACGGCATCGTGCCGACCCCCAACTAAAAGGGTGTCCTCAAACAAGTGCACTATCTGGCCGAGTATGCGCTGACGAATCCCTACAACCGGCAGTAGATCGTCGGCTGGAGGGCCCTGGGCCAACTGGATGAAGATCTTAACACCGTGCCCCAGGACTGGGCCGGCCAGCAGATTCGCATCAACGCGCTCTTTCGCGATGGCCTGGGCAAAAACGAGACCGTCTTTGGTTCACCGCTCAAACTGCCCGCTGCGCTGGTCAGCCAGGCCAACACTGGCGGCACAACCACAACAGCGGCCACCGGGAGCGCAACAACAGCTGCAACCACAACCAACACCACCGCAACGACCCCAATCCAGCCGCAGGCGACCCCGCAAGGATCGCGCTTTTCAGTCACACGGCTGGCCGATGCCTCCGAGGGGCAGGCGGTCATCTTTCAGGTCGAACGCACAGGCCTGATCAACCAGATCGCCACGGTTCAGGTTGAGACGATGAACGACTCGGCGCGGATGGGTGCCGATTACATCGGCAAAGTTGAAAACGTATGGTTCGACGCCGGCGAAACCAAAAAGCTCGTTCATATTTCGACGCTCACCGACTCCCAGAAGGAACAGACTGAGCGGTTCAGTCTCAGTCTGCGCATTTTTAATTCCAACCATAGCCTGGTCCCCGGCCGGGGCATTGCACAGGCATCGATCTTCAATGTCGACCCCGTCACGGGTCAGCAGGGCAGCCCAACCATTGTTGCTGCCACCTCTGGCAGCGACCGTTTGTCAGGCAGCAGCGGCAGGGATTGGTTCCAGATGGCTGCCAGTCCGAACGTCGTCGCCACAAGCTTCAGGCCTGATCTCATTGTGGCTTTTGACCCTCAACAAGGGGACAAAATTCAATTGAGCCGCAGTGCTTATCGGTTCAAGGCGGGCAACGTCAACTTTGCCCAGGTTCGCAATGCCTCTGAGCAGCAGACCGCTTTCAACACGGGGACCAGTGTGGTCTATGACCAATCCTCAGGCTTGCTGAGCGTCAACGCCAAGGCCACGATTGACGGCAGTGAAGGGCCGATCCTCCAGCTGTTGAACAAACCGTTCATCAACTCCCTGAGCAGCGCCATCGAGACCATCTAAGTCGCGACGATTGACCCCAGGACCAGGCGTGGCGACCTATTGGGCCACGGCTTCGACAGCAGCCGCAATCGCCGCTGTCTGCTCGGCGTCGTAGCCCCAGCGCTGCAGAAAGGCCACATCGTCTCCTGAGCCAGTGGCCGCCGCTGCCAGTAGCGTTTCGAGACGGCTCTTGACCGCGGCCGGCTCAAGCTGACGCAGCAATTCGGTGCAGCGCGCCGAGACCCTTTCGGACGCACCCTGCTGATCGCCATCGCCACTGCGCTGATGGTGCACGGCCATCGCCGTGCTCATCGCCAGGTTGCGGGCACTGAGATCCACCACCTCGGCGCCGGCAGCCCGCAGCTGCAGCACCAGCGGCTCGGGCAGGCGGTCCATCAGCGGGCTGTCACCGGCCAGGCTGACCACAAAGAACCCGCGGGCGCCGTCACGGCTGCCCACCAGCTCGGCGACCCGATCGGCCAGAACCTCGTCACTGAGTTCACCGTTCTCCCAAAGGCTCAGCCACTGGGCGGTGATGTCCATCGCCTGCTGAAAACTAGGCTGCAGCAAGGTCGTGGGGACAGAAGCGGCGTCGGTCATGCAAACGAACGGTGAACTGCCATGGTGAGGTTATGGAGCCATCACCCGCAAGCGAGTCACTGCCCCCGTTTCCAGACCTCAGCGCGCTGCCGGCCAGCGCCATGGCTGGTGGTATGGCCCTGGGTCCGAGCTCACCG
>VGQR01000031.1 GCA_016882345.1 Cyanobacteria bacterium K_DeepCast_35m_m2_023 | reverse complement strand
CCAGGGCGTGGCGCTCGAGGCCAAGCCCTTTGCCATTGGGGTGCGCATCGAGCACCCACAGGTCTTGATCGATCGGGCCCGCTTCGGTGCGGCGGCTGGTCATCCCCGTTTGGGAGCCGCCGAGTACAAGCTGGTGCATCACTGCAGCGGACCAGGGCTCGAGGGTCGCTCGGTCTGGAGCTTCTGCATGTGCCCGGGGGGCCTGGTGGTGGGGGCCGCATCCGAACCGGGGCGGGTCGTCACCAACGGCATGAGTCAGCACAGCCGCAATGAGCGCAACGCCAACAGCGGCCTGGTGGTGAACATCAACCTCGAGGACCTGGAGCCCTACGGCAGCCATGCCGGTGATCCGCTGGCGGGGGTGGCGTTTCAGCGCCACTGGGAAGGCCGTGCCTTTGCCCTGGCCGGGAGCTCCTATGCGGCCCCCAGTCAGAGCTTGGCGGCCTTTCTTGGTCGACCCGCCCAGCAGCTGCCGGTTGTCGCCAGCTATCAGCCGGCTGTGGCCGAGTGTGATCTCGCGGCCTGTCTGCCCGACTTTGTGACGGCGGCCCTACGCGAAGCCCTGCCCGCTTTTGGCCAGCGCATCAGCGGTTATGCCGGCGACGGCGCCCGACTGACGGCCGTCGAGACGCGCACCTCGGCGCCCTTGCGGATCCCACGAGACACCACAACCCTGGAGTGCGTCAACACCCCAGGCTTGTACCCGGCAGGCGAGGGTGCCGGCTATGCCGGCGGGATTCTTTCGGCGGCAATCGATGGGATCAAAGTGGCCGAAAAAGTAGCCGTGGCCCAGCAGTTTTGGGTCGGCTGATCACTCTTCGTCGTCTTCGGCGCCCAGGGGAATCAGGCGAATCATTTTGCGACCCAGTTTGATTTCAAACTCGTCGCCTGGCTTGAGGTCAAGCATGGCGGTATAAGCCTTGCCCACCATCAAATTGCCGTTGAACTGGATTTTCGTGTTGAAGCTCAGTTTGCGGCCACCCTTGCGGCCGGCAGGATTGGAGCCCAGGTCGAGACCTTTGGCATTGAGCAGGGCTTCGTAGAAGGCCGTAAAATTTAGTCGCTCGCTGCCGTCTTTCTTTTGGTGGACGTAGCCGCAGGCTCGTACGAGATCAGACTTGCTGACATCGCCCAGTTCTTTGACTTTAGCCAGCAGGTCGGCACCGGTGAGCATGGAATTCGGTATGCGGCTTCTGCATTATCCACCCAGGGCGGGGGGTCGGCAAGCGCCTAATTCACAAAATGTGCGATGGCTTAGGCCTGCGCCACGATACCGCTCCATTGCACGGCTTTGACCTGATCGCGCCGCCACGAATGAAACAACAGTGGCTCGTCAAAGGTGCAGAGCGGGCAAATCGCTTGTTGTATCGATTCGATACCAAGCTGCTGCAGTTGCAGCGCCGCGACCTGGCGGATGTCGAGTCGCCAGCGCTCGGCTTCGGGCTCAGGTCTCACGGCGCGGCTGCTGAGCAGGGCGTCCAGAGCCCGGGCTTCTGATCCCAGGCCAGCCTCTAGCGAGCGGGCCATGGCTGCAACCACCTCGCCATCGACTTGGTACTTGTCCCCTGAGATCGCTGGGCCCAAGGCCACCAGCAGATCCTGCCGTCGGCAACCCCGGGCTTCGAGTTGGCCGATGGCCTGCTGCAGGATTCCGCCGGCAACGCCGCGCCAGCCAGCATGGCAGGCGGCCACCCGGCCGCTGCTGGGATCGGCCACCAACACCGGCGTGCAATCGGCACCGCAGACCCAGAGGCTCTGGCCGCCTGCGTCGCTCACCAGGCCGTCGGCTTCGGGCCAGGGCTCGCCCTGGGCGCAGCTGGCGCTCAGCACTGTGGCGCTGTGCACCTGCTGGGGGCGATGCACGCTGACGCCGGCGCTCACATAGCCCGCCAGCACGTCGGGCCCGCGCCCCTGCCATTGGCGGGTGAAAAAGCCGTGTTCGAACCCAGCCAGCAGCTCGGCATACAGGTAATAGCCGCCGTAACAGCCGATCCAGCTCCAGCCCGCCAGGTCATTGAAGCCCGCATCGGGCCGGTCAAACGGGGCATCAACGGCTTCGGCCACGGGGGTTGGCTCAGCTGTCGGGCAGGTCGCGCAGCATCCAGAAGCCGCTGAATCGCTGGTCCTCGGGGCTGGCCTGAACGGCAATGAATTGCAGCCCTGCAGCCTGCTGGCGCACTTCGACCAGGGCTGCAGCGGCAAGATCGCTGTCGTTGGGCTCGAGATCGCTCAACAACCAGCGGTCTTCGAGCGCGGCTTCGAGCACCAGCTGACGGCCGCTGACCTCGAGCCGCACAGGTTCGAGACCAGCCAGCCAGCCCGCGATCGCCAGGGCCCTGGCCCCGCCGAACAGACGGATGCCAGGCACCGTCGCGGTCGGATCGAGTCCCTCGGGCAGGGGGATCAGACCGGAAAAATCCACATCCCAGTCGCGGGCGCCGGCCAGATCGCCCGCCTGCAGGCGGGCCCAGGCCCAGCTCTGGCCCCGGGCGGTCTCCGGCAGCGGCAGCGCCACCGTTTTGATCGCTTCAGGCGGCGGAGCCAGGGGACCGGCCAGATAGCCCGGCTCCTGGGGATAGACCTCGCGCTCGCGCTGCGCCAGCCAGCTCACCAGGCTGTAGCAGCGGCGGCTGGGGACCAGTTCCATCCCCAGCCCTTCTGCGGCCCGTTGGACCATTGTGCGCATGGCGGCGCGCCAGCAGCGCAGGCGTCGCGGTCGGCCCAGTCCCAGGGTTTCGGCCTCGGCCATGGCGGCTTCAAGGGCTTCGCGCAACCAGATCGAGTTGACGCGGCTGGCGGGACAGCTGCGCACCCAGCGAAACCGCGATTGCGGATCGCCGGGGGCCGGGGTGCTGCAGATCAGCACTTCCCAGCGCTTCTTGCCATCGGCCTCGAGGATCGGCCGCGAGTAATAGTCGAGTTCCCAGTCGGGAGCATCGGCCGCCACAGAGGCAGGGCCGGTGAGCGAGGTCTGGCGGCTCATCCCGCGGCCTGTTCCTGTTGGCGCAGCAGCGAGCGAGCCTTGTTGGCTCGATCTTCGGCTTCGGCCTGCAGCTTCTCTTTGTCAATCAGGATTTCGCCCGGTTGGCCTTCGAGCAGGGCTGTATTGAGGGCGATGCGACCCTGTGCAGGGTCCAGGTCGGTGACCAGGGCACGCACCCGTTCCCCTGGATTGAACACTTCGCGCAGGTCACGCAGCTGTCCACCGCTGACGCTGCTTTGGTGCAACAGGCCGCTGATGCCGCCCAGATCGATGAAATAGCCATAGGGCTTGATCGAGGCCACCGTGCCTTCGACCAGTTGACCCACTTCGAGTTCGGCGAAGCGGGCAGCCGTGGTGGCCTTTTTTTCGGACAGCACCAGCTTGCGGGTCTCCGGGTTGACCTCGATGAAGGTCACCCCCAGGGTTTTGCCCACCAGAGCTTCGTGCTGCTCACCCTCCTGCAGCTGGGAGCGGGGGATGAAGGCGCGCAGTCCCTCGAGGTCGCAGGTGACCCCCCCACGGTTGAAGCCATTGATCTTGACCTGGATGACCTTGCCCTCCTTGGCCAGGGCGACCACCTTGTCCCAGCTCTGGCGCAGGGCCAGGGCGCGGGCGCTGATCGTCACCATGCCGTCGGCGTTCTGCTCGCGGGTGACGAGCACTTCGATCTCGAGGCCCTTGGGGAAGCGTTCCTTGATGTTGGTGATGACCCCCAGACCAGCTTCCTTTTTGGGCATGAAGCCCGGAGCCTTGCCGCCGATGTCGACGTAGACGCCATCGCTTTCGACGCCGATCACCACGCCCTTGACAACCTCGCCGGTCGTTCCCACCGGTTCGTTCTCATCGAGGGCGGCCAGGAACGCCTCCTCGTCAAAATCAAAGTCGTCAACGCTGCGCTTGACCACCTGGGCGGCCGGGCTGCCGGCGCTGCCACGGGTCAACTGGGGCGGGCGGTTGCCGGCGCCCTGGCGCCGTGGGTTGCGGTCTTCAGGACCCAGCAGGTCGGCCATGGTCAGGCCGGCCATCGCTCCCATGTCAAACAGGTCGTCGTCGCTGCGGGCAGGGGCCTGCTGCGATGGCGGCTGGGCAGGAGCGACCGGGGCTTGTGCCGGGGCTTCTGCAGCAGCCGGAGCCGGTGCATCCTTCTTGATCATCATCACCTGGGGCGGTCGGCGCGGCGCAGGTGCAGACGAAGGGTTGCCGGTTCCGGCCATCGCCACAGATCGAGCTTGGGATCCCACACTGTAGGGATCGATTCCGGAGCTGATGGCCCGTCGTTTCAGCGACTTGCACAGCACCGCGGTCGCGGCAGCGGCGGCCCGACCCGGCAGCACGGTGGTGTGGCCCTGGGGAGCCTGCGAGCAGCACGGGCCCCATCTGCCCCTGGGGACCGATGCTTTCTTTGCTGAGCGCATTCTCGATCGGGTGCTGGCGCGGCTGCCCGAGGCTGCGCCGATTTGGCGCTTGCCGCTGCAGAGCCTTGGTTTTTCGCCCGAACATCAGGGTTTTGCCGGCACCCTCTCGCTGCCGGCCGAGCTGCTGATCGGCCAGGTGGTGGCGGTGGGCTGCCAATTGGCGGCAGCGGGCTTTGAGCGGCTGGTGCTGTTCAACGGCCATGGCGGCCAGATCGCCCTGCTGCAGGTGGCGGCCCGGCAGCTGCGCGCGGCAGCTCCCGAGCTCGCTGTGTTGCCCTGCTTTTTGTGGAGCGGGCCTGCAGGGGTCGCCGATCTGATTCCCGAACCCGAGCGCAGCGACGGCCTGCACGCGGGACTGGCCGAGACCAGCCTGATGCTGCACCTGGCGCCAGACCGGGTGGGTGACATCCCCGCCGCCGATGGCCAGCGGGGTGGTCAGCCGCCAGCGGGCTGGAGTCTCGAAGGGGCGGTTCCCAGCGCCTGGCTCAGCCGCGACCTCAGCGAGTCGGGGGTGATAGGCGATCCGGCAGCAGCCAATGCCGCCCTCGGCTCAGCCCTGGCCGAGCGCCTCACCGACGGCTGGTGTGTGCTGTTCAACAACCTGTTGGCCAGCTACTGGCCCCAGCTCCGCTAGCGGTCGTTACAATCAAGTCTCGTCTTGACCTCGCGTGGTAGCCATGGCGACCCTTGTCTCACCACTGGAAGCTTCTTCGCACGACTCTGCTTTGCCCGACTTTCACAGCGAGACCTACAAGGACGCTTACAGCCGCATCAATGCGATCGTGATCGAGGGCGAGCAGGAAGCTCACGACAACTACATCGCAATCGGCACCTTGATCCCCGATCAGGCCGAGGAGCTCGCCCGCCTGGCGCGCATGGAGCTCAAGCACATGAAAGGGTTCACGGCCTGTGCCAACAACCTGGGGGTCACGGCTGACATGCCGTTTGCCCGCGATTTCTTCGCTCCCCTGCGCAACAACTTCCAAGCCGCCCTAGCCGAAGGCAAGGTGGTGACCTGTCTGCTGATTCAGGCCATCTTGATCGAGGCCTTCGCCATTTCGGCCTACCACATCTATATCCCCGTTGCTGACCCCTTCGCCCGCAAGATCACCGAGGGGGTTGTCAAGGACGAGTACACCCACCTGAATTACGGTCAGGAGTGGCTCAAGGCCAACCGCGACACCATCCGCGACGAATTTGAGCAGGCCAATCGCGACAACCTGCCCCTGGTGCGCACCATGCTGGAACAGGTCGCTGCCGATGCGGCTGTGCTTCAGATGGACAAGGAAGACCTGATGGCCGATTTCCTGAGCTCCTACCAGGAAGCCCTGCTCGAGATCGGCTTCACCGGCCGCGAAATTGCCAAATTCGCGGCGGCAGCCCTGGTGGGTTGAACGCACTCAGGGCGGGTTTCCGGGCAGGCCCTGTGTGCTGGGCTACAGAAAGCCATGACAGGATGATGGCTCGAACGGGTTTTGGTCCCGTCCCCGCCTGACCCAATGTTTGGTCTGATCGGCCACTCCACCAGTTTTGCCGAGGCTCGGGCGAACGCCCGCAACCTCGGCTACGACGACTATGCCGAGGGTGACCTCGACATGTGGTGTGCTGCCCCGCCCCAGTTGCTGGAACTCGTTCAGGTCACCAGCGCCGCTGGCAAGACGATTGAGGGCGCTTACATCGATTCGGTGTTTGTGCCCGAGATGCTGCGGCGGTTCAAGACCGCTAAGCGCAAGGTGCTCAAAGCCATGGAACTGGCCCAGAAAAGCGGCATTGATATCACCGCGCTGGGCGGTTTCACCTCGATCATTTTCGAGGACATGAACCTGCTGAAGGAAGAACGGGTCAGCGCCGTTGAACTCGACTGGCAGCGCTTCACCACCGGCAACACCCACACCGCCTGGGTCATCTGCCAGCAGGTGATCACCAATGCGCCGCGGTTGGGCATCGACCTGGCCAGGGCCAAGGTCGCTGTGGTCGGCGCCAGCGGTGACATCGGCAGCGCCGTTTGCCGTTGGCTGCAGCGCCAGGGCATCGGCGAGCTGTTGCTGGTGGCTCGTCGCCCCCAGCCGCTGATCGATCTGCAGGCCAGCCTTGGCGAGGGCCGCATTCTCGGCATTGACGAGGCCCTGGCCGAAGCGCAGGTGGTGGTCTGGGTGGCAAGCCTGCCCGAGAGTCTGCAGATCGACCTCGAGGCCCTCCCCAAGCCCTGTCTGATGATCGATGGCGGCTACCCCAAGAATCTGGATGCCAAGGCTGCAGCCCCTGGTGTGCACGTGCTCAAGGGCGGCATTGTCGAGTTCTGGCAGGACATCGGTTGGCAGATGATGGAGGTGGCCGAGATGGCCAAGCCCCAACGCCAGATGTTCGCCTGCTTCGCCGAGGCGATGTTGCTCGATTTTGAGGACCGCCACACCAATTTCAGCTGGGGCCGCAACAACATCACCCTTGAAGCGATGGACTGGATTGGTGAAGCCTCCAGGCGCCATGGCTTCAAGGCCCTGGAGCTGGAGACCCTCGAGCTCCAGTCTCCGGCTCTGGCTACGGCCTAACCGTTTTATTGCTCCCCTGCGCCCGCTGAACCGATGGCCCGTCGCGCCCTGCTCGACTTTGAAAAACCTCTGGTGGAGCTGGAGGAACAGATCGAGCAGATCAGGCAGCTGGCGCGTGATTCAGAGGTCGATGTGAGTCAGCAGCTGCTGCAGCTCGAGACCTTGGCCACCCGTCGCCGCAGCGAGATCTTCGCGTCGTTGACCCCGGCCCAGAAAATTCAAGTGGCGCGCCATCCCCAGCGCCCCAGCACCCTGGATTACATCCAGGTGATCACCGACCAGTTTTTTGAACTGCACGGCGATCGACGCGGCAGCGACGACCAGGCACTGGTGGGCGGTGTGGGTCTGATCGGCAGCCAGGGGGTGGTGCTGCTCGGTCACCAGAAAGGTCGTGACACCAAAGAGAACGTTGCCCGCAATTTCGGCATGGCCTCCCCCGGCGGCTACCGCAAGGCGATGCGCTTGATGGAGCATGCCGACCGTTTTGGCTTGCCGATTCTCAGTTTCATCGACACCCCCGGCGCCTATGCCGGCGTGCTGGCCGAAGAACAGGGCCAAGGCGAAGCGATCGCGGTCAACCTGCGCGAGATGTTCCGGTTGCGGGTGCCCATCTTGGCCACCGTCATCGGCGAGGGCGGCTCGGGTGGCGCTCTCGGCATTGGCGTGGCTGACCGCCTGCTGATGTTTGAACACAGCGTTTACACCGTGGCCAGCCCAGAAGCCTGTGCCTCGATCCTGTGGCGGGACGCTGCCAAGGCCCCCGAAGCGGCCCAGGCGTTGCGCATCACCGGTGCCGATCTGCTGCAGCTCGGCCTGGTCGATCGCGTGCTGCCGGAGCCCAATGGCGGCAATCACTGGGCCCCGGTGCAGGCGGCCCAGACCCTCAAAGCTGCCCTGCTCGAGGAACTCAATGCACTGATGACCTTGACCCCTGGCGAGCTGCAGCAGCAGCGCTACGCCAAGTTTCGCTGCATGGGGCGTTTTCTCGAGGGTGGCCAGGGCCCAACCCCCGTCAGCGGTCCTGAACCAAGCCGGAGCCACTGAATCTTGGCCACAGCATTGATCACGGGCGCCTCGCGCGGCATCGGCGCCGCGACGGCGCGTCTGTTTGCTGCCGCTGGCTACGACCTGCTGCTGGTGGCCCGCAGCCAGGACGCGCTTCAGCAGCTTGCGGCCGAGCTCAGGGCCACAGGACGCCGGGTGGAGACTGCTGCCATTGATCTGTCGCAGCCCGACGGCATCGAGGCCCCCCTACTGGCGCTGTGTCAACGGGGCGATCCGCCTGCCGTGGTGATCAACAACGCTGGAGCTGCCTACACCGGCGCTTTGGCATCCATGCCGCTTGAGCGCTGGCAGTGGCTGCTGCAGCTCAATCTCACCAGCGTGTTTCAGGTCTGCCGCGTGGTGGTGCCGCTGCTTCGGGCCCGTGGCGGTGGCCACATCATCAATGTCAGCAGCCACGCGGCCCGCAACGCCTTTCCGGACTGGGGTGCCTACTGCGTCAGCAAGGCGGCTCTGGCCAGCTTGAGCCGCTGCCTGGCCGAAGACGAACGCGCTCACGGAATCGGCGTGACCACCCTGACCTTAGGTGCGGTCAATACGCCACTCTGGGACAGCGAAACGGTCGACAGTTGCTTCGACCGCCGTGCCATGCTTGATCCCCAGCGGGCGGCCGAAACGTTGCTCTACCTGGCCCAACAGCCGGCCACTCAGCTGGTGGAAGATCTCACATTGATGCCCGCCGCCGGCGTGTTCTGACGATCCATGACATCGACTTTGCCCAATAGCCTGCCGTCAGTCCCTGGACTCAGCAGCACCGCACCAGCGACCGCTCCCCTGCCGGTGAGCGTGCGCATCCGTCAGCGCCTTGAGGCTGCTGGGGTGCCCTTTCTGGCCAACGACAACATCGCCGAACTCCTCCACGAAGGCGAGCTTGATCAGCTCGAGATGGAAGTCGCCGGCAAGGTGCGCGAGCTGCTGCAAAGCCTGGTGATCGACATAGACAACGATCACAACACAGAGGAGACCGCTGAGCGCGTGGCGCGCATGTATCTCCACGAGGTGTTCAAGGGCCGTTATCACCAACAGCCCAAGATCGCCAGTTTCCCTAACGTCAAAAAGCTCGACGAGATTTATACCGTTGGCCCCATCTCTGTGCGTTCGGCGTGCTCTCACCATCTGGTGCCGATCCTGGGCAACTGCTGGATTGGCATCAAGCCGGGCTCACGGGTGATCGGCCTGTCGAAGTTTGCGCGCGTGGCTGATTGGGTCTTCTCACGCCCCCACATCCAGGAAGAGGCTGTGATGATCCTGGCCGACGAGATCGAGCGCCTATGCGAGCCACAAGGCCTGGCCATTCTTGTCAAAGCCCAGCACTACTGCATGAAGTGGCGAGGCGTGAAAGAGCCCCAGACCAGCATGGTCAATTCGGTGGTGCGCGGCGATTTTCGCCACGACCCCAGTCTCAAAGCTGAGTTCTTTGAGCTGGTCAAGCAGCAGGAGTCCCTGCTGGGAACCTGAGTGAAGTGACCCTTCCTGGCTGTGCTCAGTCGCTGAACGACAGGGACAGGCACACCCGGACGGGTTAGGACCCGGCAGCGACCGGTCCCACGGGTTGGGAGGCCTGCCGCTGACTACCTCCGCCGGCCTGGGGGACCGCCACCACCACCATCACCTTAGCTTTGATGTCCTGCTCGCCCAGGACGTAGGTGGGTCCATTGGCCTGTTGGATCAACAACCAGCGGCGCCCGCCGGCCGGCAGCCGGTACCAATGAAAGGCGGATGGCGGCAGCCCTGCCATGGCATCGGCGCTGAGGCTGGCCTGCAGCAGCTGGCCCTGGGCGGCCTGGCCTTGCAGCACCAGTTGCTGCAGCCCCGTGATTTGTTGCTCGACAGCGTTCTCCAACTGCTGGTCGGTGGCGATCTGATTGCGCAGATCGCGGATCTGCTGCTGGGGGTCAGCCGTCACCCCCGGCACGCATTGCAGCGTGCCGTCGACCAGCTGGCAGCCGTCGAGCATCTGCTGAGCCTGCAGGGCAGCGGGCCCGCCCAGGGCTCCGGCGAGCAGCAGTGCGGCAAGGCTCAGGGGGCGTGAGGCGCGCATCAGGACCATGGAGGCGTCATCGGGCCATCGGTAGCCCCTGATCTTGGCCTGCCACCCCGATCGCCGCCATCAGTTGGCGCACCAGCTCCAGGTTTTTGTCGCCTGGACTGTCTTCGACCCCGCTCGACACATCGATGCCGCTCGGCTGCAGCTGGCTGAGCACCTCAGCGGCATTGCCGGGCGTCAGCCCACCGGCCAGCCACCAGGGCAGGGGCGGTGACCATCCCCGCAGCCAGGTGCTGGGCAGCCGCTGACCGGTGCCCCCCAGCACCCCGTCGACCCAGGCATCGAGCAGCACCGCGTCGACCACGTCCTGGTACGACTGCACCTGCTCAAGATCGCCTGGACTGCGGATGCGCAACGCCTTCCAGAGCTGCACCCCACCCAGCTGATCGCGCAGGCGCAGGCAGTGCTCGGGCGTCTCGTTGCCATGCAGCTGCAGCACCTGATGCCCCTGACCAGCCGTCAGCAGGGGCAGGTCGTCGTCGGGGGGATCGGCGACCACCACGACGCCGAGGCAGGTGGGTGCCGCCGTGTGCACCGCGTCAAACAGGGCCTGCCGCTGAAAGGCCGGTACAAACCGGGGCGAGCGCTCGACCGCGATCACCCCGATGGCGTTGGCGCCCATGGCGGCGATCGCCGCGGCCTGGGCCGGTTGCTTGAGACCGCAGATCTTCAGCAGCGGAGCGACCACACAGACCCAGGCGGATGGGTCCTTTCTAGGATTGGTACCAAGCGCGGCCAACTGGCCCACCGATCCGCTGCACTCGAGACCGTGGGAGAAGGCTGGCAACTGCTGACGATTCGTGGCATCCCGCTGCGCATCCATCCCAGCTGGTTCGTCATCCTGCTGCTCGCAACCCTGGCTTTTCAGCAGCACTACAGCCAGGCCCTCAATCCCGCCCCTGCCGAAGCCCAGCGTTGGCTGTTGGCCCTCATGACAGCGGTGTTGCTGTTTGTCTCGGTGCTGCTGCACGAGTTGGGCCACTCGCTCGTGGCCCTGGCCCAGGGCGTCAAGGTGCGCAGCATCACGCTGTTTCTGCTCGGCGGTGTCGCCAATGTCGAGCGCGAATGCAGCACGGCCCGCGGGGCCTTGCTGGTGGCGGCCGCCGGGCCGGCGGTCAGCCTGGTGCTCGCCCTGACCCTGCTGGGGGCCACGCCTGTGGCGACGCAACTGTCACCGGCGCTCGGTTCGATGGTCGCTGAGCTGGGAGGGCTCAACCTCGTTCTGGCCCTGTTCAACCTGTTGCCGGGCTTGCCGCTCGACGGGGGATTGATCGTCAAGGCCCTGGTCTGGCAGGCCACCGGCAGCCAGCGCAAGGGCATTGAGGTGGCCAATGCCAGCGGCCGCTTTCTGGCCTATTTCGCCATCGGCATGGGGGTGGTGCTGCTGCTGCGTGGCAGCGGCATCGGTGGGGCCTGGCTGATGTTGCTGGGATGGTTTGGCCTGGGGGCCTCGCGCAACCAGCGCCAGTTGTTGTTGATGCAGCAACTGCTCAAGGAGCTCAAGGTGCGCGATGCGGCCAGCCGACGCTTTCGCGTGCTCGAGGCCCGCACCAGCCTGCGCGAGCTGTCCCAGCTTCGGCTCGAGGGGGGCGGCGAAAGCGCCAGCCCCGATTGGTTGCTGGTTGCCGACCGCGGCCGCTGGCAGGGCCTGATCGATGACCAACCGCTGCAACGCCTGCCGGTGCAGAGCTGGGACCGCGAGCGGGTGGGCGATCACCTCAAGCCGCTCGCCGACCTGACCGCCATTGCTGAAGCGGCCCCGCTTTGGCAGGCGGTTCAGCTGTTTGAAGACAGCGGTGTCTCGCGCCTGCTGGTGCTCAGCCCTGCAGGTCTGCCCAGTGGCACGCTCGAGCGCAGCGAGCTGGGTCTCACCCTGCTCGAGCGTCTGGGTCTACGGCTGCCACCGCCGCTGCTGGCGGCGGCACGCAAACAGCAGGGTTATCCGCTCGGGCTGGCGTTGCCCCAGGTGGTACGCGGCATGGTGGCCAGTGGCGAGGTCACGCTCGAGTCCCCTGCGGGGACGCGGTAACGCTC
>VGQR01000030.1 GCA_016882345.1 Cyanobacteria bacterium K_DeepCast_35m_m2_023 | reverse complement strand
TGGCCTGCAGCCAGGAACCCCTCAACTTGGTTTCCCGGCGCCGTGAGGATGGCGTCCATGGCCGGCACCACGCGCACATGGGCCAGCAACAGCGTCAGATTGGCCAACCCCAGACGCAGGACCTGCTGGGCCAGCAGGGCCGTGGCCGGCGCCGTGGTTTCAAAGCCCACCGCCAGAAACACCACCTGGCGGTCGGGATGGCAACGGGCGATGTCGATCGCCTGCAACGGAGCGGTAAGCAGGCGCACGTCGCCTCCCTGGGCCCTGGCCTGCAGCAGATCGGAGCCGATCGCGGCCGGATCGCTACCCGGCACCCGCAACATGTCACCAAACGAGCAGAGGATGACCTCGGGCCATGCCGCCAACTGCAGGGCCTGATCGATGGTGATCGCAGGGGTAACACACAGGGGACATCCCGGGCCATGAATCAGGCGCAAGGGCTGCGGCAGCAGTTGATCGAGGCCCCAGCGCAACAGGCTGTGGGTCTGGCCGCCACAGACCTCCATCAACGTCCAGGGACGGGTCAGTCCCGCATGCAAATCAGCCAGACAGCGCGCCAGATCGGGATTCATCGGGCAGATGCCCCGCAAGCCGCCAAGGTGCGAAACAGGGCCCAACGGCGATCAAGCACGACCTGGGCGGCGCTGGTCAGGGCCCGGGCCCGCTCGGGCTGGCTGTCGCGCAGGCTGCGAAAGCGCTGTTCGGCCTGCATCGCCTCATCGAGCGACCGCCTGGGCGCCGGGCTGTCGAGCTGCAGGGGGTTGTCACCCCGCTCAGCACGGCGCGGGTCGTAGCGGTACAGCAACCAGCGCCCCGACTCGACGGCCAGTTGCTGATGCGCCATGCCCTGGGCCATGTCGATGCCATGGGCAATGCAGTGGGAGTAGGCCAGGATCAGGGAGGGTCCCGGATAGCTCTCGGCCTCCAGGAACGCCCGAATCGTGTGCTCATCGCGGGCACCCATCGCCACGCTGGCGACATACACGTGGCCGTAGGTCATCGCCATCAGGCCCAGGTCCTTCTTGGCCGAAGCCTTACCCGCCGCCGCGAACTTGGCTACGGCGCCCAGTGGCGTGGCCTTGGACGCTTGCCCACCGGTGTTGGCATACACCTCGGTGTCCAGCACCAGCGCATTGACGTCGCTGGTGCTGGCGAGCACGTGATCGAGACCACCAAAGCCGATGTCGTAGGCCCAGCCATCCCCACCCACCAACCACACGCTGGTTTTTACCAGGGCATCGGCCACCTGCAGCAGGCTGCGGATCGGTTCTTCGAGCCCAGACTGGGGGTCTGAAGCCGGCGCGGAGCGCAACCAATCGGCAAGCCGCTGCCGAAGCAGCCCGACTCGCTCACGCTGCTCGGCAATGCCGGCTTCATCGCTCTGGTCAGCGTCGCGCAGGCCACTCAACAGAGCTGCGGGAATTCCGGCAGCGGAGAGCGAGCTCGCCAACTGCTGCAGCAGGGTGAGGGCCATCTGGCGGCGCTGATCGAGCGCGATCCGCATGCCGTAGCCGAATTCAGCGTTGTCTTCAAACAGCGAATTGCTCCAGGCCGGTCCGCGGCCATCGCGGTTGGCACACCACGGCGTGGTGGGCAGGTTGCCGCCATAGATCGAACTGCAACCCGTGGCATTGGCGATCAGGAGTCGATCCCCAAACAGCTGGCTGGCCAACTTGAGATAGGGCGTTTCGCCGCAGCCGGCGCAGGCTCCCGAAAACTCAAACAGAGGCTGTTGCAGCTGCTGCTGGCCGATCTTGCGGAGGTTGAGCCGGTCGCGGGGTACCTCGGGCAGCTGCAGAAAGAAGTCCCACTGGGAGCGGGCCTGCTGGCGCAGCGGCCGCTGGGGGGCCATGTTGATCGCCAGGCGTGCGGGTCTTGTGCGATCACGGGCAGGGCAAACCGCGACGCATAGGGCACAACCGGTGCAATCCTCGACCGCCACCTGCAGGGTGAAGACTTGCCCCGCAAAGGCTGGGTCGCGGGCCGGCGCTAGCGCAAACCCCACCGGCGCCGCGGTGAATGCCTGTGGCGCTGCCACCTTGGCGCGAATGGCCGCATGGGGACAAACCATCACACACTTGTTGCACTGGACGCACAGATCCGGTTCCCAGACGGGAACAGCGTCAGCGATGTTGCGCTTCTCCCACTGAGCCGTCCCCACCGGCCACGTGCCGTCGCAAGGCAGGGCGCTGACCGGGAGCTGGTCGCCGCGGCGCTCGAGCATGGGACCGATCACCTCACGCACAAACGACGGCACCGGAGCCAGTCGCCCTGCCAGGGAGGGACTGGCACATCGCGCAGGTCCAGCGGTGTCAGCGCTGGCTTCGGCGATCGGCCTGGCATCGAGCAGCCGCCAATCGAGCGGCATCAACTGCTCGATGCTGGCCTCGAGCGCCGCCAGGTTGCGGGCCACCACCGCCTCGCCCTTGGCCCCATAGCGCGTGTGGATTGAGGAGCGGATCCGCGTGAGCGCCTGCTCGCGCGGCAAAACGCCGCTGATGGCGAAAAAACAGGCCTGCATCACCGTATTGAGGCGCGGTCCAAGGCCCGCCTCGCGGGCCACCCGATCGGCATGGATCACAAACACCCTGAGCTCTTGCTCACGGATGCGTCGGCAGAGGACATCGGGCAAGCAAGCCCAGGTCTCTGACGCATCAAAGGGACTATTGAGCAGAAACACTCCACCCGGCACGATGCCCTCGAGCAGATCCAGTCGCTCGACAAAACTCCATTGATGGCAAGCCACGACAGTGGGGTGTTGGATCAAATAAGTCGAGCGGATCGGCCGCGGCCCAAAGCGCAGATGCGACACCGTGACTGACCCCGATTTCTTGGAGTCGATCACGAAGTACCCCTGGACAAACAGATCGGTGTCCTCACCGATGATCTTGATCGTGGCCTTGTTGGCTCCCACCGTGCCATCCGATCCCAGGCCGTAGACGATGGCCCGAACCTCCCCTGGAGCCAGGGCAGGTTCACCACCAGCGGTGACGTCAACCGGTAGAGAGTGATGGGTGACGTCGTCGCCGATACCGACACTGAAATGGTTGAGGGGTTCGCTCAACTGCAGGTGCTCGAGCACCGCCATAACCATGGCTGGCGTGAATTCTTTGGAGCCGAGCCCAAAGCGACCGCCCACCACCCGCGGCGGCGGGCAGCCCACACCATGGACGGCATGCCACTGCTCGGCGATGGCCGTGACCACATCGAGGTACAGCGGTTCACCAGCGGCTCCGGGATCTTTGCAGGGATCGAGCACGGCAATCGCCCGGGTGCTGGCCGGCAAGGCCTGCACCAGCAAGCGGGCCACCAGGGGCCGAAACAACCGCACCCTGAGCAGCCCTGCGCGCTCGCCCTGGCGATTGCACTGCTCGAGAGTCTCCTGCGCCGTCTCGCAACCTGAACCCATGAGCACCAGCACCCGCTCGGCATCGGCCGGCCCCTGGTAGTCATAGGCGGCATAACGGCGACCGGTGAGCTGGGAAAACTGCTCCAGCACGGCGTCGAGGTGCCACGGAACAGCCTCAACGAAGCGGTTCACCGACTCGCGCGCCTGAAAGTAGACGTCTGAGTTTTGGCTGGTGCCGCGAATGACGGGGTGTTCAGGGCTCAGGGCGCGAGCCCGCTGGGCTGCGATCAGCTCCTGGGGAATCAGCGCTTTGAGTTCATCATCGCCAAGCAGCTGAATCTTCTAAATTTCATGGGAGGTGCGAAAACCATCGAAGACATGAAGAAATGGCACACGGCTGCGCAAGCTGAGTGCGGTGACGATAGCGGCAAAATCGCTGGCCTCCTGCACCGAAGCCGAGCAAACAATGCCGCAACCCTTACCGCGGGTGGCCATCACATCGCCATGGTCGCCAAAGATCGACAGTCCCTGGGCTGCCAGGGAACGGGCCGCCACGTGCAGCACCACCGGCGTGAGCTCCCCCGCCCACTTGTAGAGGTTGGGGATCATCATCAGCAGCCCCTGGCTTGAGGTGAAGGAAGTGGTCAAGGCACCGACCTGCAGGGCACCATGCACCGTGCCTGCAGCGCCCGCCTCGCTCTGCAACGTGACCACTGTCGGCACAGCGCCCCAGAGATTGGGGCGCGCCGCGGCGGCCCAGGTGTCAGCCCACTCGCCCATGGGTGAAGCGGGGGTGATCGGGTACAGGGCGATCACCTCATTGAGGCGATATGCGACGCGGGCAACGGCCTCGTTCGCATCGACTGTGGCGGCAACGGGCGTCATCGTTCGTCCTCCTCCACGATGCTCAGGGCCAGGCCCACATGAACCAGCACCCGATCGCCGACCCGCGCCTCAGGCAGACAGGCCAGAGACACCCACTGGCGCACCCCCCCAAAGTCGACCTGGGCCCGCAGCCAAAGCGCCATGGCGCCGGTGTGAATCACGGTCGTTGTCGGCGACTCGGTCTCGATGCAGAGGATCGTGCCGGTGGCTGCCAGACACATCGGGCTGACCTCCTGGGGGATGTGTTGTTGGTTTAGGCAGCCCGACGGCCGGCGGCGGCCGCTGCTGCACAACCGCTCCAGTTCAGGCCGGAAGACTGGCAGCAAGGCTGGCGGCCAACAGCTGTCCCAGAGCCAGACCGCCGTCGCCGCAGGGCAGCTGCTGGGCCCAGAGGGGCTCGAGGCCGGCACGGCGCAGGGCCGCGATCGCCCCCTCGAGCAGCAGGCGGTTCTGGAAGCAACCGCCGCAGAGCACGACCACTGGACGGCTCGGCCCAGGCCAATCAACCGCCGCGGTTGCGGCCCAGGCCGCCAGAGCCTGCACCAACGCGGCGTGGAAACGCAGCGCACAGCTGCCGGCTCCGACCCCAGCGGCACGATCGGCCAGCAGTGCCTGCAACAGCGGCTGCCAGTCCCACCAGCAGGGCACAGCGCCCCCATGCGGAGCCGCCACCAGCGGCAACCGATAGGCGTCTTCTGCCAGACCCGAGGCCGCGAGCCTGGTCTGGGCCGCCCCCTCCATCACCAGGCCGCCCTGACCTTCGTAGCTGAGCTGCTGCTGCAGATCGAGCAGGGAGGCTGCCGCATCGAACAACCGCCCAACGCTCGAGGTGAGCGGGCTTTGCACCCCTGCTGCCAGGGCCTGCAGTACCAGCTCGCGCTCGTCGTCTGCGAAGGCAGCCCACGTGGCGCGCGCCCCCGGATGCCGCAAGGCGGCAACGCCCGACGCAGCCAGCCAGCCCAAGGCCGAGCGGCGGGGCTCACTGCTGGCCCGTCCAGCCCCCGGCAAGGGAAACGGCCGCAGCCTGACCAGGCGGCTGCAGCGGCCATCGGCGCTCAGCTGCAGCCCCTCGCCGCCCCACAGGGGCGCATCGCCTGTGCCGTACCCCAGCCCATCGAAGGCGATCACCTGGGCCGGCGGGCGTTGGCCGTGCTCGGCCAACACCGCCAGGCCATGGGCCTGGTGATGCTGCACCGCGACATGATGCCAGCGGCCAGTGGCCCGGCAGTGTTGACGGACCCACTGCACACTGCGATACCCGGGGTGCTGATCACTGCAGATCGTCTGCACCTGATCGGCATAACGCTCGAGCAGCACCGCAAGACCGCCCTGCCAGTGGTCATGGCTGCCGGCATCGGCCAGATCCCCCAGATGGGGCGCGAGCCAGACCCTGGGGCCCAAGCGCAGCGCTGGAGCGCTCTTGAGATCGCCACCCAGGGCCAACGCCCCATCAGCTGCGGGCAACGCTGCCGCGAGCGACAAGGGGAGCGGGGCGTAGCCCCTGGCACGGCGCAACACCGCCGGCCGCCCATCGATGCAGCGCAGCAGCGAATCGTCGAGGGGCCGGGCGATGGCCCGGTCGTGCACCAACAGGCCGTCGGCGATCGGCGCTGCCGCATTGGTCAGCGCGGCTCTGGCCTCCTCGAGGCTGATGCACATGGGTTGGCCGCTGCGGTTGCCGCTGGTGGCGACCAGGGGTGCCGCAAAGGCCTCGACCAACAGCAGGTGCAACGGCGAAGCCGGCAGCATCGCCCCCAGTTCGTTGCTGCCAGGTGCCAGGTTGGCCGGCAGCTCGGCGCTCGGGCACAGGGGATCCGGCCGCTTGCGCAACAGCACAATCGGCGCCTCAGGGCCTTGCAGCAGCTGCCGCTCGATGGGCGTGATCTGCACCCATGGCTCCAGCCAGGCCGGCTCGGCCACCAGCAGGGCCAAAGGTTTATGGCGCCGCCGCTTGCGCGCCCGCAGCCGCGCGATCGCCGCGGCGTTGCGGGCATCGACCAGCAGCTGAAAGCCCCCCACCCCCTGCAAAGCAACGATGCCGCCGGCGCGCAGCAGGGCCACCGCCTGCGCCATGGGCTCGGCTGGGGCATCGGCAGGCCCGATGTCGTTGGTTCCGCTCGGCGTCACCGAGTGCCACCGCAACCGCGGCCCGCAGTCGGGGCAGCCGATCGTCTCGGCGTGGAAGCGGCGATCCGCGGGATCGTCGAACTCGCGCTGGCAATCGGCGCACAGGGCAAAGCCGGCCAGGGTGGTGTGGGCGCGGCTGTAGGGCTCGGCCGTGGCAATGCTGTAGCGGGGGCCGCAGCGGCAGCAGCTGATGAACGGGTAGCCGTAGCGCCGGTTGGCTGGATCGCGCAGTTCCGCCAGGCAGTCGCGGCAGGGGGCCAGATCGGCCGCCAGCGCCGGGGCGATCAGTCCCGGGCCCAGGGGCTGGGGGGCGGCGGCCGCAATGCGCAGGCCGCGGGGGGCTGGGCTCAGGGGCGGGAGCCAGCTGGGCTCCATTGGCTCCAACGCGCCGGGGGGCTGCAACGCCACGGGCAACCGCCGAACCAGCTGCTCGAGCTGAGCGCGCTCGCCCTGCAACAGCAACCGCACGGCGCCGGCGACATTCTCCACCTCGCCCACCAAGGCCAGCTCTGTGGCCAGGCGATGCACCAGGGGCCGAAACCCCACCCCCTGCACCACACCGCGGCAGTCGAGCTGCAGCCGGGCCTGCGCCATCAGGCCGGCACGGGCAACGCCAGCGCGCTCACCAAGGCATCGAGGCCGGCGCCACTGCGGGCCGAGGTCTCGAGCACCGCGGCACGGGGCGCCACCCGGGTGATGGCGGCGCGGGCGGCGGCGCGGTCAAAACCCACCGCCTCGGCCAGGTCGATCTTGCTGATCACCACTAGATCGGCGCGGTGGAAGATCGGCGCGTACTTGAGCGGCTTGTCCTCGCCTTCGGTGGTGGAGACCAGCACCAGCCGCAGGCTTTCGCCCAGGTCGTAGGCGGCGGGGCACACCAGGTTGCCAACGTTCTCGATCAGCAGCAGATCAAGCTGCTCCAGCGCAATGCCCTGGTGCTCCAGGCGATGGAGCCCCGCCTCGACCATGGTGCTCTCGAGATGGCAGGCCTGACCGGTGGTGATGGCGACTGCGGGCAACCCGGCAGCGCGCAGCCGTTGGGCGTCGTTGTCGGTGGCCAGGTCGCCGACGATCACCGCCATCCGCGGCGGCTCAGCCTGGGCGCCAAGCTGGCGGCAGATGGCCTCGAGCAGCGCCGTCTTGCCCGAGCCGGGCGAGGAGAGCAGGTTGACGACGCGCACCCCTGCCGCCGCAAAACGCTGCCGCAAGCCAGCGGCCCCGACGTCATTGTGGCGGAGCAGATCGCTCTGCAACATCAACTCGCGGCACATGACGGAAACAATCAACGCCCGGTTCTGAGGCTAAAAACGGTTCGCAGGGACAAGGCGCAATCAGCCCGGGTGCTGCACCGCTGCTGCGTTTGCTCAGCGCCATGCCGCCAGCACCCTCACTCCACCTCGAGCGACAGCAACTGCAGGGCGCGGCCACATAGCAGCTGACGGCTGATGGTGCCGCAGCGGGGGCAGTCGCAGCAGCCATCGCGCGCCTCAAAGGAGGCATCGCAAGGGGCGCAGTGGCAGGTGGCGGGTTCGATCTCGATGCGCAGCGCGGCGCCATCGGCAATGGTGCCCGCCAGCACGACCGGGCCGGCAAAACGCAGGGCGTCGACCTCGACACCCGCCAACGCCCCCACCCGCAGGCTGATGGCGGTGATGCGGCAGGCGCCATCGGCCTGGGCCGCCGCCAGGACCTGATCGCGCACCGCGGCCATGAGACTCAGCTCATGCATGGCCGTGCAGCCACTGGTGCAACAAGGTGCGCGCCGCCGGCAATGCCTGCTGCAGCCTGGTGCTGAGCGCCGTACCGTGCGCAAACGCGCTGGCCGGCACCAGCAGCAGCTGGGCCGCAGGGGCGCGGCCATAGAGCGCCTGACACACCGCCAGCAGGGCGGCCGGCTCAAGCCGGTGGCTGTCGCCGCTGGCGCCTGCGGGCTGCAGGTCCTGGAGTTGGGGCTCCGTCCCCGCTACCGCCTCCCAGGCATCGATGAACAACACGGCATCGAGGTGAGCCAGCTCGGCCGCCAGCTCGGGGGTGAGCTGCTGCACACAGCGCGCGGCCGTTTGCACGGCGGCCTGCTCAGCCAGCAACGCACCGACGCCGTCATCACCGCGCAGGGGATTGCCGATGCCGATCACCAGACGGTTGCTTGCGGGATGCCGCTGCACGGGCTGCAGGGAGGCTGCTTCCAGTGTGGCTGGCAAATTCCGGGTCAGGGCCTCCTGCTCAGGGCAGCTGCAGCCATCCGCGCAGGGCCAGATCCAGATCCAACAGCACATCGGGCTCCAGCTGTCCCACCACGTCGCCAACCGCCTGAATTGGCACGCTGAACAGCTTGTCGACCATCAACTGTGAGGGTTTGCGCAGGCCGTTGCGCGGCGAGGACTCCACAGTGATGCGCACCAGGGGAGCCTGCCTGATGGTGCTGGCGAGGGGGCAGAGGGTGACGCTGGGATGGCCCTGAAGCCAGCGATCCGCCTGCACCACCACCGCCGGCCGTGGTTTGCCGGAATAAGCCCCTGGACTGGCCACGGTCACGACCGCGCCGCGACGCAGAGCGGCTGGCGTCATGCGGTCCAGTCGCTCCAATCGGGCACCTGCTCACTCCAATGCGGCTGCTCCAGCTGGGCCAAGTGCTGCGATTGACGCCGCGCCTCCTCACCGTCGCCATGGCGGATCAGGTATTGACTGATCGCCTCGCGAATGCAGGCACTGCGGCTCTTGCCCAGCTGGAGCGCCAGCTGATCGAGCTGCCGCTCCAACTCCGGCTCCACCCGCACACCGAGCACCATGACGACACACGTAGAACGCTTCATACAACATTTTAAGGCGCGTGTCGGCATGGCTCACGCCGCAAGCTGCGGTACCACGATCAGCCCCGAGGCCGGCTCGCCGTAGGCGTGGCAGAGCTGACCGCTGGCCAGGTGGTGGGCGGCGAGAGCGCAGAGCCTGCGGCGGCACTGCAACTGCAGCCACAGCCCACCCCGTCCTGGGTCTGTCCACGGGCCAGAACGGGAGCACGCTTGGGGCAACTTGGCCAGGCGCAGGCTCCTCGAATTGCCGATGTTTACCAACCTGGCTCGCATGGCGACGCCTCAGCAAATGATCACGTTGTGATCACAGCGCGGCGGGAAGCAGACTGCTCAGAATGAAAGGTCGACGGTTCTCCTTGACCCCATCGTCGGCCACACGATTCCTGTTGCGACGCTGCAGCCCTTCAAGACGATCAGCCAGGTGGACGAAGCCAAGATCCAAGGATTCGGCAACGCTCGCCAGCAGGTCCACATTGCTGCTCACCGTGACACAATCTGTTGGAGAATCCAAAGAGCGAATGGAGGCTGAACTTGAACTAATTGATACATGCAATTGCCTGCTCTCTCAAGGTTTTATTGACTCGAGACCACGCAAAGAAGAAGGTTACACCTTCAAAAACTGTCGCCACCGTGCGCACAACGCTTGAGTGAACCAGCGCATGCCAGAGCGGGGAAACCGAGTGAGAATGATATAAAATCTGGTCCAGCCACGCCGAAGCACGTCCGACTGAACGAGGGGTTAGGCCCCAGCTGTGAACTGTGTACGGGAACGCCACGCAAGGATGGCCTGCCAAATAGAGACAGGAAAGGTGCCAATGATGACCACGACTGAGACTGGCAAGTGAAACTCTGTAAAGCCGGTGACTGCGAATGCTGCGTGGATTGGCAAGACGACACCAGAAAGCCCCGCAATCAGGAAGGAACTGCGCAGCCCAGTGCGCTTGCGAGAGAGCACTGCTGAGTACAGCCACAACAAGAGAAAGAAGGCAGCCAAGTTGAAGAGGATAAACAGTTGGATTCCACCCGGGAGGCCGAACATTTCCCACTCTTTCCAGTACGCTGCATCGGCTTGGTGCGCCATCACGAGCGAAAGATTCAGGGTGACCACTCGATCAAGAACGCGCATAACTGATCTCCGCATTGGACCTAACGCCAGCAATTAGCTGCCCACAGGAGCTGATGCCAAGGCTATTCACTGGCTGCATACATCTCGGGTGCGGGACAGGCGTATTGCATCGCTAGTCAGGCCTCTACACAGCGAACATCACTTGAAGAACACCCAGCAGCTCATTAAGCGTAGCCTCCGAAAGCCTCCCCAATTGCTTAACGAGATGTTCCCTATCTATAGTCCTCAACTGGTCAGCCACAACGTGACCGTCCTTACCATCAAACGTGCAACGCACACAAAAAGGATATGGATGACCGCCAGTTGTGAGTGGCGCAATGATGAAAGTGCGTATGTGAAAATTCAGCTCGTCTGGCGACACGATGACACAAGGCCTTGTCTTTCTGATTTCAGATCCGCGAGTGGGATTCAACGCGACAAGGAAGATATCGCCTCTTGAGACGTGTCCTTCAGTCACCAGGACCAATCTTCATCATCAAACCGTGTGGAGCTCATCTCATCGAGAAGCCCCTCCGGCTGGAAGGACGATGCCGCCTCTGCCCAGCCCGCCCTCGGTTGAGCCGATGGCCTGATGGTTAGCACCCCTGGAGCCGCCTCAATCTCGATTTCGTCAGCCAGCCCAGCAACCTCCAGCAGCGGCTTGGCGAGACGGACCCCTCTCGAGTTGCCGATCTTGACCAGTTTCGCTCGAACCACGGCCACAACCTCCAGACGTGCTCACATTGTAATCACGCTCGCAGCTATCGCGCATCCCCCGGCTAACTAACGCTTGCCATCACCTGGCAGCAGTGCGCAAAGGGCAACTAAGAATTATTTGGAGGCGGCTCAGGTGTATGGCGGTGTTAGCCGATTTCCGCTTGCGTCACAGATCACCTGGCTTAAGGCCGGTGTGCTTGGCAATTCGAGACAACATCCTGGGACAAATCTCCTCGCCATCATGAAAAGCAAAAACGTAGTCGGGATAATCTGCGTGTTCAAGCGTCTTGTGAGATCCTGACTGACGCTTAACTTTCCATCCAATATAAAGCAAGGACGCCAAGACTTTTTTTGGCTTTGGCTGACGGCCAATTACTCATGCAGGGAGTGGAAGCGAGAACCGGATGCTGACTGGCTCAGATTCGC
The DNA here is from genome assembly GCA_016882345.1 of Cyanobacteria bacterium K_DeepCast_35m_m2_023. Next base: position 887 of record VGQR01000030.1, on the reverse strand, counting down.
CATTTTCAAGCTGATCAGCGATAACACGAAGGGCCAGGACCTCGGCCTTTGCCATTGCATCAGCAGAGGTACTCCCGTATGCAAGGACCCCAGGTAGCTGCGGCACCTCGGCGATCCAACGACCGTCTGTTTCTTGTTCGCACTCCAAAGTGAAGTTCATGTTCAGCCCCCTATTAATCTGACTGTAGCAATCTCACTGGCCATAGCGCATCCTGTTCGTCCGCTCAGCCCGGCTCCCTTCCCAGAGATTCAGCCTAACGCTTCCAATCACCTGGCCGCAGTGGGCAAAGGGAAACTAAGAATTATTTGGAGGCGGCTCAGGTGTATGGCAGTGTTAGAGAGTGGCAGGAGTATCAGTTTCGAGAAGCGGTAACACTCGCGCAGTAACCATCGCCATGACATCTGAGGAAGTCCGCTCGATGAATTTCACCTTCCTCAAGCTCCAGTCAAGGCTCTTCAACTGATCGGATAGAACAACTCCGCTCACGGCAGATCCATGAGGAAGCTGCACCTCGAAAGGATATCCTTTGATCTTTGACGTCACAGGGCAAAACAACGCCAGACCAACCTTGCCATTGTAAGTCTTTGGAGATAGAACAAGGGCTGGTCTTCTTCCGCGCTGTTCACTTCCGGCTTGTGGTGTGAACTCCAGCCACACCAGATCACCGCGATCGGGCACGTAGGACGACATCAGAATGCTTCGGCCCCTACGGCATCTCCCGTATCAATGCAGGCGTGAATGTTCTCTGGCGTGACCTCCGCAAGAAGATCCGCAAGCTTCAGCCGGCTTGGCACAGAGGGCCTCAAGACCAGCTCTCCATCCTTTGCGGTGAGACTGACCTCGGCGCCGGCCCCCAACCCAACCTCCTCAGCCAAGCCGCGTGGAA
>VGQR01000029.1 GCA_016882345.1 Cyanobacteria bacterium K_DeepCast_35m_m2_023 | reverse complement strand
CAGGAACGACTTCAGACCTTCCTGGACGTCCCACCCGAAGCGATCGGTTGCATGGGTGGTGGCAAAGCCAAGCCCACCGGCCAACTCGACATCGCCGTGATGCAGTCGCTGGTGCGCAAGGGAGAGGTGAATCCTGTGGTGCAGGGCTACGGGCAGGTGATCGTCGACGAATGCCACCACATCGCGGCGGCTTCCTTTGAGGCCATCCTGCGCCAGGTGAAGGCCCGCTACGTGCTGGGGCTGTCCGCCACCCTGGTGCGCCGCGACGGTCTGCAGCCGATCCTGTTCATGCAGTGCGGCCCCATTCGCCACATCGCCCAGCGGCCTGCCGGATCGCCCCAGACTCTGGAACTGGTGAGCCGCACCCATCAGCTCCCAGCACTACCCGCCGATTTGCCGATCCAGGAGCTGATGCGCCGATTAGCGGAGGACCAACGCCGCACCGAGCGGATCGTGGAGGAAGCTCTCGCCTGCTGGGGTGACGGGCGCAGTTTGTTGCTCCTGAGCGAGCGCACCGATCACATCACGACGATCGCCGCAGCTCTGGCTGGGGAGGTGCCGAACTTGTTCCTTTTGCATGGTCGGCTGAGCGCACGCCAGCGCAGCGCCACCCTCGCCGCGCTGGAAGCGTTACCTCCTGATGCACCCCGCATCGTGGTGGCTTCGGGGCGTTTGGTGGGTGAAGGCTTCGACCACCCGCCGCTCGACACCCTGTTGCTAGCTCTACCCGTGTCGTGGAAGGGCACGCTGCAGCAATACGCAGGCCGCCTGCACCGGCAGCAAGCAGGCAAAACCAACGTGCGCATCATCGACTGGCTCGATCTCGGCCATCCGGTCACGCAACGGATGTGGGAGCGACGGCTGCTGGGCTATCGGGCGATGGGGTATGCGCTGATTTCCGATCAGTGATCCACCAGGACGCCATGGCACATCAGCACCGGCAGCATCAACGCATTCAACCCTGATGCATGGCTATAGGCCCTATGGTGTTGTACAGGCAGTTGGACACCGCCATGCAGGTCGTCAGTTTCTCCGAGGCCCGCGAGAGCTTCAAGGCGGTGCTCGATCGTGTCGAAGCCGATGCCGATGTGACCCTCATCACCAGGCGCCACGCCCAGGGCGCTGTGGTGATGTCGCTCGACACCTACAACAGCCTGATGGAAACGGTGCATCTACTCCGCTCTCCCGCAAACGCCGCCCACCTGCAGCGCTCCCTGGAGCAGGCCGAACGCGGGGAGCTGCTGGCCCACCCCCTCATCGATGCCGACCCGCTCGACGCCGATCGGCTCAATGCCGTCAGCTGAGCGGCTGGCGTGGACCCCCGCCGCCTGGGAGGACTGTCTCAACTGGCAGGGCCAGGACCATAGACAGCTGAAGCGGATCAACCAGCTGATCCAGGCTTGTCTCCGCGACGCGTTTGTAGGGATCGGCAAGCCGGAAGCGCTGCGGGAGAACCTCTCTGGCTGCTGGTCACGCCGGATCGACGACGAGCATCGGCTCATCTACCGGCTTGAGGGAACCACACTGGTGATCCTGGCCTGCCGATATCACTACAGCTGAACGCGGAGCATGGAGAGACCCAAGCCGGAACCATCTCACAGACCTTCTCACATCCAATCCTGAAGGCCTAGGAGACTTACTGCGGCACAGGCGATTCGGCCAATCAACCGAGAAGCTTCCCAAGCTGAACGTCGCCGGTTCGAGCACGGTCACCCACTGAGATAGAAGGAAAGCTGCCAACTAAGAATCAAGCTGGCATAAGCCAACCCTTTACTCATAGTGGCTCCAGAGGCGCAACATCTTCACAATGCGCTTTTCCTCCAGCACCTCATACACGATACGGTGCTGGATGTTGATACGCCGTGAGCAGGCCCTCCGAAGCTCACCGACGAGGGCCTCGTAGGGCGGCGGTTGCGAATAGGGGTCTTCAGCCAAAAGGCTAAGCAGGGCCAGGGCCCTCTGCTTGAGGGCAGGGGATGCGGAGGCAAGTTTGCGTGCATCTTTCTGGGCCTGCTTCGTATAGAGAAGTGTCCAGCTCACCAACCCGGTTCGCTGCTCAGCTCATCAAGATCGGTGGCCATGCCTTCGACGATCGACTCGCGCATGCCGGGGATCGACACCAGGTGCAGGGTCTCCTCGATAGCACGCCAGTCTTGTTCCGAGAGCAGAACGGCATTGCCCCGCTTGCCGGTGATTTGCACAGGCTCATGGGAGTGCCCAACTTCATCAATCAGGGCATAGAGCCGCTTGCGCGCTTCTGTGACGGAGACGGTGGTCATGACACTCTTGCTGCCGTACGTTATAGCGTACCGGATCGAGGGAAACACGCCACCGGGGACGCGGCCCCCGATGGCGTGAAAGACACAGAGCGACATTCCCTGGCCTTCAACGGGCTCGAGCAGCGTCTCTGACCAAAACGGTTCGGCGCAAAGCGAATGCGCTCAGACCGATTCCAAGAGCCACTGCGGGTCAGCCTCGATGCCCGATGAGCTGGCCTTTCATCCCGAGGCCCTGGAAGAGCTGCTGCGCCGCCGGGAGCAGGAACGCTTCATGGCCGGGCTCGTTGCTGCTGCAGAAGCGCTGGCGAGCGATGCCTCGACACGGGCCGAAAGTCTGGATGTGGCGGCGGAATTCCTGCCGGCTGGCAGCGAGACCCTGGCGTTGGCAGAGGGGGCCGCCTCCCAGGAGCAACGTGCACAGCCGACGCCTCAGCCGTGGTGGCGCTAAAGCGTCGGGGTGAAATCTGGGTGGCGCGCCTCAATCCCAAGCAGGGCGCCGAGGTGGCCAAGCTGCGTCCACTGCGGCACTCCCCGATCAGCGCTGAAACTCATGCCCCATGAACGGCTTGGAGACGGACTCAGACCCGGGGCTTGATCAATTGCAGGACCTGGGGCCCACGGCTGGCCAAGCGGCGTTCACAGTCGAGTGCGGCCAAAATCAATTTGGCGGATGCCGCCACATCTCCCTGACCTGCGGCAGCTTCAGCTTGATGGAGCAACTGAACTTTTTGCTGCTGCAGCGAGTCAGCGCCCTGCTCACCATGCCGCTCACGATGGAAAACCATGGGCTTGGCTTGCGCGGTTGCCATCAAGGGAACTGTCGCCGTCATCACCATGAACAGTTTGAAACCGCATTGCCGTTCATTGACGGCAATGCAAATGCTAACTCAACACCAGCAAACCAAGGGCAAAGCATTGTCAGCAATGTCCCAGAGAGCGATCGTCAAGTAAGCAAACGCTCACCATTCGACTGGGCCGCACTGGCGAGCTGAGCTGACGGATCAGGTTCCAGGCTCCTCGCAGTTGCCGCCAAGCTCATCAATCTGACGGCGTAGATCAAGCGAACGCTGCTGATCGCCACGGGTCAAGGCGATTGCCAAGGCAAACTCAAGCTTCTCAAGTTTGTGTTCTCCCTGGGTTCCACCCACTTGCACCTCCGGATTGGAGCGACAGTGAGGCGAGCGCTGAACCCGCGCTAGTAAAGAACCCTGGGGGGTCGTCCGGGATGATTGGGGGAAGACCATAGCTGGCTTTCTTCCAATTGTGGCACCGCTGACCAGGGTCTGGCGGTTGCCACAGATGACGCCTGCCAAGCTGATTGGCCGTCAGGATTCAGGCCGCATCGCGCTGCTCTGCCACCGGTGTCACGACGGCCAACTCAGCCGGTTCGTCGAGAAGGCTGCGGCAGTCATGCAGCAGGCGCTCAACGTTGTCGAGGCTGCTGATCTCCTGCGGGGAGATCGACGGTTCGCTGCCGAAGCCTTCCACTTCGAGCTCGAGCGCCGCCAGCTTTTGCTCAAGCCGCACCAGCCGGTGGGAGAGGGCATGGATCGTCTGGGCCAGGTCTTCGGTGCTGCGGGTGATGCGGAAGGAAACCGATTCCGATGCCATGGCGACCACAGGGGCAGATTGATGGTCCGATGACAACACAGACGGCGGCGACACTCAAGTGATCAACTCCTGCAGACTGGCCTGAATGACCCCCTCCCCCTGGACGCTGCTGCTTTACGGCTTGGCGGGCTGCCTGGGAGGACTGCTGGCCCTGCGCACCGGCATCCCGGCGGCTCCCCTGGCAGGCGCCCTGCTGGGAGCTGCCGTGGCGAGCTTGAGCGGCAAGCTCGAAGCAGCGCAATGGCCCGCCGGCACGCGCACCGTGCTCGAAATCGCTATCGGCACCGTCATCGGCACCACCCTGACCGCGCCCGCCCTGGCCGAACTGCAACGGCTCTGGAAGCCTGCGGTGCTGATCACTGTGACCCTGGTGCTGACCGGGGTGGTTGTGGGACTGTGGTGCAGTCGGCTGCTGGGCATCGACCCAGTGGTGGCCCTGCTGGGCGCCGCTCCAGGGGGCATCAGCGGCATGAGCTTGGTGGGCGCCGAGTTCGGCGTCGGCGCGGCGGTGGCCGCCCTGCATGCGGTGCGGTTGATCAGCGTGCTGCTGCTGTTGCCGCTGGTGGTCAAACTCCTGCCCCAGCGCTGAATCCAGGGCTTCCGACACCTCGACAGACCGATCTGGATCGATACGGTGAAGCTCGAGTGAGCATCGTGCTGCTGTGAACCTGTTCGTACGCGTCGCCCTGGTGGCCGGATTGGCGCTCAGCCAAGGAGCTGCGCTGGCCCAAAGCGAATCAAGGCGCAATGGGGCGGCCGCCGCTGCCGACAGCAACACAAGCACGACCCTCACCACCGCCGAAAACACCGCCGGAGCCAAAGGAGCCAGGACCTATTGCTTCATGCGGGGGGCCGGAAACACCCACAAAGTGAGCTGGGACGCGGCCTATGGCCTGATCAAGCGGCAAAGCGCCTCGCTGTTCAAGACCTCTCCGGAGCATGCGGCGGTAATGATCACCGAAGCTGTCGTCAACAACCCGACGGCCTACCCCGACTGCGGCAAATACCTTGGAGATCTGTTTGTGCGCTGAGCTGCCAGCATGAATGCCCCTGTCCTGGCGGCCCTGGGGCTGACGCTCACCGCAGCATTGGTCGGCTGCAGCGAAGCCGACCTGCCCCAGCGCACGATGCGGCGCGACGACTGCCTGCGGGACGTGAGCCTGCAGGCCCTGCCCCAGGCCCTGCGCCGCTGTGACCAGGTGGTGGCGCGGTTTGCAAACGATCCGGGCCCGCGCAACGAACGCTCGGTGCTGTTGGCCCTTGCCGGTGACGACAAGGCCGCCTGCCGCGACATCGAAGCGGCCATGACCCTGGTCCGCCAGGCACCAGCGAAACGACTGGATCCACTGCTGGTCTCGGAGCTGAAGACCCGGCACCAGAGCTGCCGCGACGCCAACTGAGGCTCAACGGCGGCTTAACGGCCGGCAAACAGCGCTTCGACCATGGCCGCCAGCCGCTGGCGGCGCAGCTCGTGGGTCTTGTGCTGCAGCACCACGGCAATGCGTTCGGCCTTGCTGGCGATCAGCGCATCCACCAACTGATCTGCCGGACCCAGCGTCAGCCAATGGCATTGCAACGCCGCCCCCATGCCAATGCGGTGGCAACGGTCTTCGGCCTGCTCGGCATCCCCGGGGGTCCAGGGTCGCTCGAGCAGCACCACATGCCGGGCCCGGTGCAGGGTGTAGCCCAGACCCCCGGTGCCATAGGTGGCCACCAGCAGCGGCATCGCGCCCCGCTGAAACGCATCGACCTGCTGTTGACGCAGCGGTGCCGGCAAAGACCCGATCAACAGTCCTGGATCCCCCGGTGCAGCCAGGCGCGCGTGCAGGGCCTGAGCCGAGGCCACAAACGCGGTAAACACCACAACCGGCTCACCGTGTTGAAGCAGCGGTGCAATCAGCTCAACGGCCGCCTGCGGCGTGTAGTGCGACGCCAACTGCCGCATTGTCGTGAGCAACGCCAGGGCCTCGGCATCGCGCCGCACCAGGCCCAGGCTGGCGCGCAGTCGATAGTCGCGGACCGACGCATCCACGTCGCGATCGAAGGCCTCGGCCTGCTGGGGCGTCAGCGCGACCGGCCAGTGCTGGCGGTGTTTTGGCGGCAGATCGAGGCAATCCTGCTTGCGGCGATGCAGCAGCAGGGGGCGGACCAGCCGCTGCAGCTCGGGCAGCGCGCTAGCCCCCTGGGCCGACCACTGACGACGCCCACCCTGTTCGCGCCAATAGCCGCCGCAGTAGCGCTGCTCAAAGGCGCGCTGATCGGCAGCGATGGGATGGCCGATGGCGGCCAGCAAGGGAAACAACTGGGCTGGCCGGCCGTTCTTCATCGGGGTGCCCGTCAACAGCCAACAGGCCCGCAGGCGCGGATGACGGGCCAGACGCAACAGGGCCTTGCTGCGCCGCGCGTTGCCGTTCTGGGCGTAATGGGCTTCATCGACGATCAGGACACACCCGGCCTCGGGCAGATCCTCGGGAACCGCCGCCCAGCTGAACAACACCAGCTGCAACTGCAGCGCGGCCGCTTCCCGTTGCCAATGGCTGTGCAGGCCCACAGGGGCCAGCACCACCACGCGGCAATCGATCAGCCGCACCAACGCCCGGGCCGCCACCAGGGCCGTGAGGGTCTTGCCCAGCCCCATGGCATCGGCCAAGACTGCGCCACGCCGTGCCAACAGCCAACGCACTCCGGAGCGTTGATGGGCAAACAGCTGGCGACCATCGGGCAGGGGCTGCTGCAGATGGGCGGCGGCCACCAGCTCCCGGTGCGGCGGCAAGGGGGGCAAGGGACGCTCCAACCAGCGCAGCCAGCGCTCGAGCTCCGGGTCGAGGGCAAAACGGGAACCAAGCTGCTGCCGCAGCACCAGAGCCGCCTCGAGGGGAAAGTCCCAGCAGCGCCGACGACTGCACCAGGATCCGCGTGGCCTCACGGCCCGCAACTGAGCCTGGGTGACGGCATCAAAGGGACTGACCACTTCGATCGCACCCGTGGCACCCAAACGCAGCAAACAGCGTTGAACCACCGAGCAAACGGCGAAAGTGCAGTCCTCGACACATTGACACCCCTGCCGCCAGGGTCAGACTGCCAGCAACCGAAACGCTGGCATGCACGCCCGGGATGCGGTCTTCCTCGAGGATCTCTGCCCAAAACTGCGTGCGCGCCGCTGGCGCCAACAACTGCACCGGGTCACCAATCAGCGGTGCCTCTACTGCGGCCAGGCCTCTGAATCGATCGATCACGTGTTGCCCCAGAGCCGTGGCGGGCTGAGCATCACCGAAAACTGTGTGCCCGCCTGCCTGGCCTGCAACGGCCACAAAGGTGATGCCGACGCCTTTGTCTGGTATCGGCGCCAGAGCTTCTACGACCCCCGCCGGGCCATGGCGCTCAAGGCCTGGACCGAAGGCGACCTGAAGCTGGCGATGCGACTGCTGCAATGGGCCGAACCCAAGGCATCAGAGGCCAGCCAACCCCAGGCTCACCAGACTCGACAGGCGTCAGGGCCGTTGTGGCGCTGGCAGATGGCTGCCTGATCCTGGGGCCGCTCTGGGGCCAACAGGGCCGCCGCAAACAAAAAGACAGCCACCAAGACAGCCGGAGCCAACACGGGCTCCCAACCGCCGCCGCGGCGCTTGGCGAGGCCGGGGCGCGTTTGGCGCGCGCGCAGGGAGGATTCAGTGCGGCCTGGCCGCCCTGAGCTGGGCGGCATTAAAACGGGACAGGATGCGACCATGACCGTTCAAGCAGATAGTACAAGCGGACTGAACGCATCGGCGACGGTCAAGCTGCTGGTGCTGGGGGGCGGTTATTGCGGCAGCCGACTGGCCCAGGCCGCTGCGCGACAAGGCCTTGCCGGGTTGATGAGCCAGCGGCGGCCCCAGCAGGCTCCCCCACCGCCACCCGGGTGGCAGACCATCGGCTTTGACACGGACAGCGGGCTGGTGCCCAGCCTGGACGCCCTGGCCGGGGTGACCCATGTGCTGAGCACCATTGCGCCCGGGTCCGATGGTCGCGATCCAGTGCTCGCAACCCTGGGCGGGCACCTGGGCGCCCTGCGCCCCCATTGGCTGGGCTATCTCTCCACCACCGGCGTCTATGGAAACAGCGCCGGAGCCTGGGTCGATGAGCAGTCGCCCTGTCAGCCCGGCGTGGGCCGCAGCCGGGCACGGCTGGCCTGCGAACAGGCCTGGCAAAGCCTGGGGCTACCGCTGCAGATCTTCAGGCTGCCGGCGATCTACGGTCCGGGCCGCAACCCATTTGCCGAGCTGCGCGCCGGCCGCGGCCGCCTTGTGCACCGCCCGGGGCAGGTGTTCTGCCGGGTGCATGTCGACGACATCTGCGGCGCGCTGCTGCACTGCATGGCGCTCGAACCGCAACGGCGGCCGTTGATCGTCAACATCAGTGATGACGTGCCCTGTCCCTCGAGCGAACAACTGGGCTACGCCGCCCATCTGCTGGGTTGCCCTCTGCCTCCACTGCAGCGCTTTGAGCAGATCGAAGCGAGCATGAGCCCAATGGCCCGCAGTTTCTGGCTGGACAACCGTCGGGTCAGCAATGCCCTGCTGTGCTCAACCCTCGGCTATCGGCTGCGCTACCCCAGCTACCGCGAAGGCCTGCGGGCATCCCTGGCCGAGGAGGAAGAGGGCGCCGCTGGCGCACAGTCGCCCTTTGACGGTTCAGGATCAGCCACATAGGGAACGCCGAAATCGCGCAACATCCGGCCCCAGCGCAGTTCGATCCAGCCCTTGCTCACTCCGGTGACCAAACCAAAGCCGATTCCAGCCAGCAACAACCAGCGCAGCATGGGCAACGCCCCGGACCGGTCCCCATCCAACCCCAACAGCACGCGCCTGGCCATTGCCCTGGGCGATCCAGCCGGCATCGGCGCCGAAGTGACGCTCAAGGCCCTGGCCCAACCGCAGCTGCGGCAGCGCTGCCCCGATCCGCTGCTGGTGGGCTGCCGCAGCTGGCTTGAGGCGAGCTACAGCCAGCTGCGCCGCCACAGCGAGGTGCCCCTGCGGGACCCGGCCGAACTTGAGATGGTGGAGCTGCCGCTTGAGGCGCCAGCCCAACCAGGCCACAGCAATGCCGCCTGTGGAGCCGCCTCGTTTGCCTGGTTGAGCCAGGCCACCGACCTGGTGCTGGCGGGACGCTGCCAGGCCCTGGTGACGGCTCCGATCGCCAAATCCAGTTGGCATGCAGCCGGGCATCGCTACCCAGGGCAGACCGAACGGCTGGCCGAGATGGCCGGCGGGGCTCCAGCCTCCATGCTGTTCACCGCACGATCACCCCATGGAACCTGGCGGCTCAACACCCTGCTGGCCACCACCCACATGCCCCTGGCGGCCGTGCCGGCGGCGCTGGACGCGGGGCTGATTGCAGCGAAGCTCGACGTCTTGCTGGGGTTCTGCCTGCGCATGACGCAAACGCCGCAGCTGGTGGTGGCCGGGCTCAATCCGCACGCGGGTGAGGGGGGTGCCCTTGGCAGCGAAGAACGCGATTGGCTGCAGCCCTGCCTGGAGGCCTGGGGCAGGCAACACCCCCAGGTGAACCTGCTCGGCCCCCAGCCACCAGACACCTGCTGGCTGGGGGCTGCAGAAGCCTGGCAGGGGCAGGCTGCTGGACCCGATGGCTACCTGGCTCTGTACCACGATCAAGGGCTGATCCCGGTCAAGCTGCTGGCCTTTGATGCCGCCGTCAACACCACCCTGGGGTTGCCATTTCTGCGGACGTCGCCCGACCACGGCACCGGGTTTGCGATCGCGGGGCGCGGGGTGGCTAGGGCCGCCAGCATGACGGCCGCCATCGAGACAGCGATCGAGCTGGGCTAGGCCCCTGATCGACGAATCAGCCCGGCTTGACGCGCATCAGCACCTGTCCAAACTCGACCGGAGTGCCGTTCTCAACCAGGATTTCCACCACTTCACCGCTGACTTCGGATTCGAGCTCATTCATCAGCTTCATCGCCTCGAGGATGCAGACCGGCTGGCCAGAACTGATGCGGGCACCCACCTCGACAAAGGGCGGATCGCCGGGGGCCGGAGAGCGGTAGAAGGTGGCCACCATCGGAGCGGTGATCTCGAGCAGATCGCTGCGCACGGCCGGGGCGGCCGGCGGCGGCGCCGAGGGGGTTGCCGCTGCTGCTGCGGGGATGGCGGCGGCTGGAGCCACCGGCAGCGCAGCGGCCACGGGTGAGTGAATCACCTGGGAAACGGCGCCAGGCAAATTGCGCCGCACCTCGAGACGAAAGTCATCGCCCTCGAGCTTGAGCTCTTGGATGTCGCTGTCCCCGAGGAGGGCCAACAGCTTGTGAAGCTGGTCGTGATCGAGCTGCATGGGGTTCAGTTCTCCCGGCCCAGATAGCTGTCCGTGCGGGTATCAATCTTGATCTTCTCGCCAATCGACAGGAACAGGGGCACCATCACCTGGGCGCCGGTTTCGACGATGGCCGGCTTGGTGCCTCCAGTGGCCGTATCACCCTTGACACCGGGGTCGGTCTGGGTGATTTCAAGCACGACCGAGTTGGGAAGCTCCACCTCGAGTGGCTTGCCGTTCCAGGCGACCACGTTCACCTCCATGCCTTCCTTGAGGTATTTGCGGCTGTCGCCGATCTGCTTGGCGGTCAGGCGGGTCTCCTCGTAGGACGCCATGTCCATGAAGACGTAGTCGTCGCCTTCCATGTAGGTGTGCTGCAGGGTGCTTTTCTCGAGCACGGCCTGGGGCACGCTCTCGCCGGCACGGAAGGTCTTTTCCACCACGTTGCCGCTCTGGACCGCCTTGAGCTTGGTGCGAACAAAGGCCGAACCCTTGCCGGGCTTCACGTGCAAAAACTCGACGACCCGCCAGACCTGGCCATCCAGCTCGATCGAGGTCCCGGTGCGAAAATCGTTGCTGGAGATCATTCCGGCGGATCGGATCGGCCGGATTGTACGGCTGGCTACTGGATCTGCCCCGCCGGTGCCGCTGCTGACGCACGATTGGTTATGCCAAAGTCCGCTCAACGACAGCGGATTCCATGGGCACGCACAACGCCAGGACCTGGGTTCAAGGGCTGACACGGCAGTTGCGCCAGGCCGCTCTGCTGATGGTTGCCGTGGCGTTGACCATGAGCTGCGCAGCGGCAGCACCAGCCTGGGCTGCACTGCCCGAAGGCAACGCTGTGAAGGATCCCAGCGCCATCCTGCGCAATGCCTTGCCCATCGAGGCCCCGGATCTGCAGCAGCTGCAACGACGGCTCGAGGCCACCAGCGACGACCTGCGCGCCAAACGCTGGAGCGCCTTGGTCAGCACCAGCAAACGCAGCCAATCGCTGTTGAGCAGCAAGCGCGACGCCATGCTGGCGGCGGTCCCCGCTGACCAGCGGGCCGAGGCCGCCCAATGGCTCGATGAGCTGGGACCGCAGCTGACCGCGCTCGAAGCGAGCAGTGAGAGCGAGCAGCGCGACGCGTTCCTGGAGGCTCGCCGCGCAGCCCTGACCACCATCGGGCAGCTGGAGGAACTGCAGGTGGAGACCTTCCCCTTCACGATTCCGGCCGAATTTGATGCATTGCCCAGGCTGTTGGGCCGGGCGACGGTGAAGCTTGAGACCAGCAAAGGCCCGCTGACCGCCGTGATCGACGGTTACAACGCACCGATCACTGGTGGGGCCTTCGTTGATCTGGTTGAGCGCGGGTTCTACGACGGCCTGCCGTTCATCCGCGCCGAAGATTTCTATGTGCTGCAGACCGGCGATCCCAAGGGGCCTGACGAGGGCTATGTCGATCCCCGCAGCAAACAGATCCGCACCGTGCCGCTGGAAATCCGCATCAAAGGTGATGCCGCTCCGATCTACAACCTGACCTTTGAAGATGTGGGACGCTTCAAGGCCGAAGCGGTGCTGCCCTTTGCCACCTACGGAACCCTGGGCTGGGCCCATTCGGATGAACGGCTCGATGACGGCTCGTCCCAGTTTTTCTTCTTTCTCTACGAACCTGAGTTGACCCCGGCCGGACTCAACCTGGTGGATGGCCGCTACGCCGCCTTCGGCTACGTCGTCGACGGCATGGATGTGCTTGAAGAGTTGACCGTGGACGACACCATCATCAAAGCCAGGGTGATCGACGGCGCCAACAACCTCCAGCCGCACGCCTGAGCCGGCCCGGCCAGCCTGCCAATGGATCCTGGGTCCTAGCTGGGGCGTGCGCCGCAGACGGTTCCGGGCGGCGCGCTGCTGAAGGTGAACACCATTGTGGACACCTTGCCAAGAGCACGATGGGGCCCACACCTGCGAACCCCGGCATCAGCCCTGTCCACGCCGGCCAACCCGTACGGGCGGCGGAAGCACCCCTGCAATCCCAGCAAAAAGCCGCCCCTTGCGAGGCGGCTGGGTCGTCACAAACAGACGTGCTTGCAGTGAAACGTGCTTGCAGTGAAACAGTTGAGCG